>CAYJBK010000018.1:0-12124 GCA_964368365.1 uncultured Candidatus Saccharibacteria bacterium | reverse complement strand
CAACCGCCAGCGCTCGCTCACCCATACCGAGCCAGCAGACGCGTGCCGGAAGCCCAGGTTGCTTCGCGAAGTCGATCGCCTTCTGCACCTTCTCGATCCAGTTGCAGAGGAGCGCGTTCTCCGCGAAGGTTTCGAGAATGATCTCATCGACCACCGCGATGTCCGCAGGATCCCCAGAGAGTGCAGCAACCCGGAAGGGGCCGCGGCCTTCGCAGAAGAGCGGACGCACGTAGAGAGGTATGAAGCCTTGGATGTCAAACGCGTGTTCGACACCCTGTTCCTTCGCGTGGAACCGAATGCCATTGCCGTAGTCGAAGACCGTCGCGCCGCGCTCTTGGAGACTCAGGAGCAGCTCTACATGCCTTGCCATCGACTGCTTGCAGTAGCTCTCGTACCCGTGCGGATTATCTTTCCGCATCCTGACCGCCTGTTCGAAGGTCAGGATGTGAGGGAAGTAACCCATGAGCGGATCGTGCGCCGCAGTCTGATCGGTGACGATGTCAGGCGTGATCCCATGCTCCATGACATAGTCGAGCACATCGATCGCGTTGCCGTGATACGCGAGTGCCTCGGAAGCACCTGCTTCCTTGAGATCCAGCGCATAACCGATCGCGTGCCCCACGTCAGTGAAACTCGCATCGATCCAGCCTTCGCGCTTGCACCGTTCGATCTTCTCGCCATTCACTTCCGCGATCAGGATCGTAGCACCGCACATCTTGGCGGACGGAGCTTGCGCACCGCCCATGTTGCCGAGACCTGCAGTGAAAATGAACTTTCCGGGCTTGGCACCTGCTGCAGCGAACGTTTCGTACGTCCCCTGCATGATGCCCTGCTGGCCAATGAAAGCCCAGCTCCCGGCAGTCATCTGTCCGTACATCGTAAGGCCCTTCTCTTCGAGGGGCCAGAAGTGCTTGTCGTCGCTCCACTGAGGAACGATCATCGAGTTCGAGATCAGCACCCGTGGCGAAGCTCGCGAGGTCGTGAGTACGCCGACAGGCTTGCCGCTTTGCACAAGCAGCGTCTCGTCAGGCTTCATAGCATGAAGCGAGCGCTCGATCGCGCGGAACGAATCCCAGTTGCGAGCGAGCTTTCCCCGTCCGCCGTAAACGATGAGCTCGGCGGGGCTTGCACCTTGCACAAGGTTGTTCCTCATCATCCGCAGAGCGGCCTCGATCTGCCAGTTGGCACATGAGAGCTTCCGGCCCGTGATGAGCGGAAACTCCTTCGGATCAAACATCATTCATCCATCCCTTCGGTTGTTCGCACCGTAAAGATAGTATGGGTTGCTCCAAGGTATGTCAAAGGGCAGCCGAGCCCGCATTTGACACATATCTATATCTGATGTACTATAAGGTAGGTGTTTTGCCCATTCCGGGTTGTTCTTCACATGACTTGAAGGGAGACTGATCCTGAGAGTACTGATCTTGGACGGAGGAGCCGTCCGCGGGTGCTTCATCGGTGGTGTTCTCACGGGCTTCCACCAGGCCGGGTATGACTACCGGTACTGGGATCGCTACGTGGGAACCTCGATCGGAGGCACCAGTGCGACCTACTTCGTCACGGACCAGATCGGCCAGGGAATGCGGTTTTTTACGCACCACATGCCGGTCGGCTTCGTGAAGAAGCTGCTCGGGGTCATCCCCTACTTCGACCAGCATTATCTGGAGCATGCTTACCGGCACTCCGATGATGCTCTCTCTGTGGATACCCTGAAGCGTCGAAAGCAGGAGGTGTGGATGCCGCTCAGCGACCCCCGCACTGGCCAGTCGGAATTCCGCTGCCTCAACCGAGAAGCGGATCCGCCGGCAACGATGCTCAAGGCAACCCACACGCCGATGACGATCCCGTTTCGGCGACTGGGTGACGAATACTTCGATGGTGGGTTCACCTGCCAGCCGCCGGTGCATCAGCCACTCCTCGAGGGGGCAACTGAGGTCTGGTATATCTCGTCACACCAGATGGGATACCGGAACAGCTGGAGAAAAGAACTCGGGTACAAGATCCTGGGATCGCTCCTGGGACTCATGCACCCGGGCGTCGGAAAACTGCTCTGCAACATGGTAGGGCTGGAAAACGCCGCACACGAAGCGGTGGAGGCCATTCCGAACCTGAAGGTGATCTGCCCGAGAGAACGGCTCACGATGAGCTGGCGCTGCCGGGATATCACCGAGATCAAGGCGACCATCGAACAGGGTCGCCTCGCAGCGGTCAAGTTCATGCTCGAAAACAAGATGTAGTAGTACGGCCACCGAGAGGAAGGCCCCAAGGTGCACACCGCATCATCCTCTTACTACCAAAGTGTATTTCCGAAACTGAAATACTTTTTGGTAGAAGTTATATCCAGTTTACCTCAGTATCATATACGACTATACTAGAGGCACTATGGCCAAGACTCATACAGGTACAGCAGATGTTGAGGAAAAGCTTGCAGCTCTTACAAAGCAATACAGAACCGAGCTCGCTGAAGTTCATAAAAAACACCAGGCAGAGGTAAACGCTCTATTTGTAAAAATCGAAGACGCAAAGATTGCAAAGATTAAAGCTGACTTAAAAGTAGCGCGCCACCACGATGCAGCCTGAAGCCGCGGAAAAAATCTTCGAGGATGAAATCATAGCCACTCCAGAGCACGAATACGCTCCCGAACTCGTGCTTTTGCGTTTCAATGAAGCTCATGACAGCCTCGTCACCGAACGCGAGCGTCTAGAGGAAAGCCTTTCGGCAGGTGCGGAGCGGCGACTTCTCGAGGCCACACTGGAAGAAAAAGAGGCGGAGGATTTTAGCACGCAGATCGCACGGATCGTCGAGCGATTTAACGAAGAAGCTAAGCACGTTGAAGGCCAGCATTTTTCTGAAGGAGCCCGCGTGCTCTGGGGTGCCAAGATGCTGAGAGAGTTAGACACGCACCGCCGACTAGAGCGACAAGCCACAACTCCAGAGGGACTTCTCACAATAAACCTCGACGAACTGCAAAAATCAAACCAGGTAGAAGTACTTCGGGAGCGTACTATACGCGCTGGCCTAAATGGATATACCAGCCTCGAGGGTCTCCGCCTCTTCGAAGAGCAATATCCTTCAGACAATTGGGGTCATAAGGAATTTTTTGAATTCACCAACCGCTACCGCCTTTTGGGCTCACCGAGGGATGAGGTCCGGCTTTTTGAGAAATCACATAATGAGACCTTTCGAAAAACTCCGCGGACGCGGGAATTCTACAGTCTTGCACTCATCAAGGAAGGACGCATTGCGGATGCGCTTCGCGTAACCGACGAGCTCATAACTGAGGGGTTCGACAATGGTCTCGTGCGCGGCATACGCGGAGATGCACATACCCGCCATACTGAGGCGCTTCGAGAAATCCAGACTCATCTTGCCTCAAATAACCCCGAGGAGGCCCATACCCTTATCACCCAGTATGAGGAGCACTACGGAGCCCTTGGAGACAAGGAGCTCACGCCCGAGAATCTGGAAGCCCAGAGGCGAGAATACACAGCCCAGGCGGTGGCCGAATATCGCGCAGGCTTCGAAGAAAACATGAGCTCTTTCTGCGCCCTAGGTCTCAACGAACACACGCGTCAAGCGCTTGCTGACCTGCATCGAGACAAGGCGCAGCTTCCCGAGACGGCTGGAATGGAGGAGAGAGCTAAAATGGAGACCGACATTGCCTTTACGAAGGATCTGATAACGCATCAGGAGTCGTTGATCGATCTGGCGCTTGAAATGCAGGGTGATGGAGAATCTGTCGATTTCTGGAACCATGCGGGCACTCTCCAGCTTGCAGCCCTTAGGAACGAAAGTCCGGACCAGATCGAGGAGATAGCATACAGAGCGCTTAGGAATGCCGACGCAGGCTTTAAAATAAGTGCGATGATCGAGCGCATCAAAGAGGTTGCAAGATCTACACGCGAGCTCGAACTTCTGGAAGGCAAGACTCCCAGCACAGAAGAAACGGCTGCGTCCCGTGCGGTCAGCATACTTGAAGAAGGGCTCGCATCCTTCAACGAAACCGGAAGCGGAGTCTTCCCTGAGCTTGCAGCAGCCGAGGAAAGGCGGGCCGATAATCCCGTTTCAAAGTATATTAGTAGAACGATAAATTTCCGCGCACTAACGGGAAGTCTTACACCCACCTACATCCCTGGTGGCCTCGGGCGTACTGGAAGCCGTGTTCCTGACGTCATGATAAACCGCGAAGACACACGAGCATTTCGAGAGATCATAACCCAGCTAGGAATAGAGAAGGAGGGCGATCCTCGCGTCGTAAAAAATGTTATAGAGGACTACGTTCGGGAACGTCTGGGCGTTGAGTCACTCCAAGATCTCCAAGATCCAGATCATGAAAAATTCGACGTGATGTCTGAGGGTACAATCGAGCTTGCCGGTATTAGCTCAGAGATGCGGCGGGGCACACATTCAATAACCAATGTTTCCGCTTCCCTCCTTGTTGGGCTTGGTGATTGCCGTGAGACACTGTATGCAGTAGGGGCACTGTATGCAACACAACAGAAAATGCATACACAGTCTTTGGTAAACGATGGTCTCAAGGCCCTTGATGAGAAAAATACCGCGGGCTTTGAAAACCTACTGACTGGAGAAATCGCGGCGGCGACCCGCTACCAGCTCCGTGGACAACACGCCAGCGTCTATGTAGAAGGCATTGCTATGAACAAGAAGTATGCCTCAGTCATGAGTACAGAGGACCCTTCTCTCGCAATGGAGCGCGTGTACAGTATCCAGGAATTCAAAGCCGGAAAACCGCTCACGCAATACGAGCTTGAGTATGCACTTATACGGGTAACATATACCGACGGTTCCCGTGTCCTTCTTCGTCCACAAGACCCAAAAACGAAAAAATGGCGCGCGCATCCGGCAGAGAATGGTCGGCCCATTATTCCTAACCAGGAAAACCTAGCAGACATCCACATTTTAAATTTCGTAGAGGAACATACTCTCTCGCACCTCTACGACACCAAAGAACATACCGCGGAACTCGCGGATGCATTTTATGACAACGAGCGCCACAACGGTCCCTATAGCTTTGGATCGGGATCCTTTGACTTTCCCGAAACCGAAAAAGGCACCGGCCTTGTCTCTGCGGGAACACGTACGCTTAAAACAGAGGGCGGCGAAACCGTAGAGGCACCTGTACACCTTGAGTCACTGGGATACTCAAAAACGGACTATGCCCCCTCACTTGGCGAAGCCGACATTCCCAACGCATTCCGCTTGATGGGACGCATGTTCAACGCCAATATTGTTGAGGAGTTCAAAAAAATCGGACGCAATGAATCAAATTTTTCCAAGGCAATGGATCGTATCTATGCGTGGAAGAAGGCAGTAAAAGCGCCTGCCCTGCATTCATAGCCCTTTAGAATTTCCTTTTTTAACACAATACACCCGCCGTACGGCGGGTGTATTGTGTTAAAAGCGAGAAAAGAAAACTACTGGGTAAGTGTTACGAATGACGCCTCGCTCGATGTGGCAGTGTTGCCAGCAACATCCTTCGAAACAATGAGGTAGAAATAGGTAGAGGATGCCGTTAGGCTAGAGAGCGTAAGATCGTGGCCCGTCACAAAGTCAGCAGAACTGGTAAGAACCGACGTTGTAGCGCTTGCAACGGGAGTTGCTGTCCCGTACCAAACCTTACCGTCTGCAGACTCGCTGGTAGTCCAGAGAATATGAGCTGAGGTCGAAGCAATACTCCCAACTGATACGTTCGAGATAGCGGGTGCCGTGGTATCGCTTACTGGAGGAACCGCAGCCGTCACAAACGAAAACTGGGCTGAAACTGTCGTATTCCCCGCCTCATCAGATGATTCAACAACATAGAAATATGTTGTATTAGCCACGAGCCCGGTCAACTGAAGATCGTGCACCTTTGTGCGCTCGCTCGATGCCACGGAAGGGGTTGTCCCGGTTGCGGACACAGGGGACACGGTACTGTACCATACCTTGCTGGTGGCCTTTTCGTTCGTCATCCAGAAAACACGTGCGGCTGTCTGGCTGATGTTTCCCGCGAATATGGAGGAAACGATAGGAGCAACTATATCTGGGCCAGGAGGCGTCGTTGTACCCTTGGTACCATCGAGCTGTTCCTTAATACCAGGAGGAAGCTTCTGACAGAGAGGGACAATGGGGCGGTCGCCGGAGTGCTTTCTAAGCCACCCAGGAGCAACGAGATGTCCTGGTGGAATGAGGGCACAGGGACGCTTCATGCCCTTGCCGCGATCCTCATCATCGTCATCATCCTCATGTCCCAGTGGATCCCTCTCAAGCTCCTTAAGAAGCTTCGCGAGTGTCTTTGGCCCAACCAGGCCAATGCTTTCAATGTTTTCACGCGCCTGAAAACGCTTCACGGCACGCACCGTTGCTTTTCCAAAATATCCGGTAATCAACCCCTCTGGATAGACATCTGGGTATTTCGCAAGAATTGCCTGCAATGTCTTTACGTCGTCTCCGCTCATACCTTCTCGAAGGCTTCGAAGAAGCTTCGCTGTTTCTGCTATTTGCGCACTTGTTCCAACAACAGCAGCCTGAGCACTCTGAAGAGCCTTAAGCTGCGCCTGAAGCTGAATAATCTGCTGCTCCAAAGTCTGCACAAGAGCACTCGTAGAAGTAGAGCTCGTTGTTTCCGCCAGCGCAGGAAGTGCAGAACCAAAAATAAATCCTGCTGCTACAGCGCTGACTGCAATTTTTTTAATTGAATGTCGCATGTTCCTATAATTAAAAATCCACTAATACCTGCCCTCAGTATACGCCAACGCGCACGCCATGTCTCTGCATACTAGTCCACGCCAAGACCCTCTTTGAGATTTAACGAAGAAGGGCAAGTAATTCTTACGTGCCCACTGCCCACCACTAAAAAATCACTTAATTCGTGAAAAGGAGAAAAACATCATGGATAGTGCTGCGTAGAAAAGAAAGTGGCTCACGTATACCGTCTGGTAGATCGGAATACCAAAGGCATTTTCAAGAGGTACATACAGAAAATTCTGTAGTGCCGAAAGTGCGACGAGCACAAACGCAACCATGAAATAATCAATGAAGTCTTTGGTGAAGGAGGTATGCCGCTGTATCGCACGAAGCCTGTGCAAACCAACCGCAGTAATGAGTATGATCAAGATGGGATAAAGATAGAGCACTGGGCCCTCAAGGAAGAGCGCAAGAAAACTAGGATTGTAAAAAAGCACGGCGGAGAACACGATGGGTACCAGGACGATTACCGTAAGCAAGCTGAGGTAGATCACCGAACGACCATACAAAAGTCTGAGAAAAAATTCAGCTCCAACGATAACAAGGAGAAGGCTTGCAATATAAAAATTGCCCACATTGGCAAACACAACACCCCATGAAAGCGAGAACACGGAGTAACTGAGAAATTCTACGAAGTGTGAGGCAGCAAAGACGACAAGCGCCGCGAGGCAGGCATGGACAAATTTCTCGAGAACAGTATCGAAGGGGTAATAATGGAGAAAAATGCGAGAAATAGCCAGTACAATAAAGAACACTGCGATGGCGTGGATGAGCCCCGTGTCAAGAAACCATTTCCCCTCTCCGAAAAGCTCTACCGCGGCGATGAGGAACAGATTGACTCCCAACAAAACCCATCCACCAAAGATCCTGTCAAGGATTACAGCAACCGATGGCATAGTACAGTATTACCCTCTATGTTTTTTTGCAGCCGCTCGTGATGCGAGCATCAGACGCTTGATTTCGAGCCGCTTCTTTGTTTTCTTCGAGCGCTTTGACTTAACATTTTTCCCCAAGGATGTTTTTCTTTTTGCCATGGGTATAGTGTATCACAAAATTCACACGAACGACACTTACCCCCACCGCTATTCAGCGGAAGTATAAAAGTCTACAATAAAGAAGCTATGTGTTTTTCCCTTTCTGCAAGTCTTCTCGCGGGCGGTTCGCTCTCCGCTCTTGGCGTTGCGACTCTCAAAAAAACAAAGAGTCCTAAGGAAATTCCAGCCGCCGCTATTCCTTTCTTCTTTGGAATTCAGCAACTCAGCGAAGGCGCCGTATGGTATGGACTCACTTATAACAACGAATTTCTTGTGCGCGGAGCAACCGCGCTTTACACTCTTTTCTCGCATGTGTTCTGGCCAATCGCCATCCCCTTCGCCCTCAGAAAACTAGAGCCCGTCGCGTTGCGCAGAAAAATACTGACCGTATTTCAGCTTCTCGGTATTGGCATCGGAGCATACCTTTTTTACTCACTCACACAGTCTCCATTTGCGGCACACATTATCGGCAATCATATTGTATACACCACGGAAGCAAACCTGGATACTCTTACCATTAAAATTCTGTACCTCGGTGTGGTTTGCTTAAGCTGTTTAGCATCGAGCCATGTGCTTGCCAGGATAGCAGGCGTTCTCGTTTTTATTGCGTTCGGAGTTTCGTCGTATTTTTACGAGCAGGCACAGATCTCCGTGTGGTGCTTCTTCGCAGCACTCCTGAGCGCCCTTATATACTTCTATTTCTTTAACGGATTTCCTAGAAGATTAAAAGGGGTAAGGAGGGCTTAGTATGGGGTAGCTATCGCAGGGTAAACGTTGCAAACCGAGCACCCATGTGGAGTTATCTGCCCTCGTATGCCTTCTTCAATTGCGCGATATCAAACTTTTTCATGAGCAAGAGCGCCTGAGTCACGCGGTCGATCTGCTCAGGCGTACCCTTGCTCATCATCTCACCCATTTCCTGCGGTACTATCTGCCACGAGACACCATACTTGTCCTTAAGCCACCCACACTGCTCGGATTCCGGAACCGCAGAAAGCTTTTCCCAGTAATAGTCGATCTCACTTTGGTCGTCGCAATTCACCATGAGGGATACCGCTTCGTTGAACTGAAACACATGCTCACGCGCGCTATCCATAGCAGCAAACCACTGACCGCGAAGTTTAAAATCAGTGAACATCACACTTCCCTCCTTGTCTGGCTCCATCCCGGCAGGATACCGAGCTATAGCACCCCGCCTTGATTCCTTAAAAACAGAAAGATAGAAGTCCGTTGCCTCCTCGGCCTTGCCACATACCTCTCCGGTAAAAAGGAAGGAGGGAATAATGAGCGGCCGCTCCTGACCTTCAGGCTTGGTGAAAATCAGCTGCCACGAAAAGCCGTACTTATCCTGCACCCAGCCATAGCGCTCACTAAAGGGATATGTATCGAGTGGCATAAGCGCCTTCCCTCCTTCCATAAGCTTTTCCCAGACCACGTCCATACGTGTTCGAGCCTCGGTATCTTGCGATGGGTCAAAGTTGATCATAAAGGATATCGAGGGATTCGGCTTAAAGAGCGGCCCCGCACTAATAGCCATAAACGAATGCCCCCAGAGATCAAAAGATACAACGTCACAATCCCCAGATGGAGTATTGTGGAGCGTGGTTACATTTGTCACTTTTGACGCAGCCCCGTTACCGGCAGTCGAGAAAATCGAGGTGTACATCCGAGCCGCCTCCACAGCCTCTTTGTTAAACCATAGATGTGGAACAATTTTTTGCATAAATAGTTAGTTATCGCGAATAGACTTATATAAAGTATACCCAAACTCCGCCCCATATACATACATCCGCAAGATCTCGGACTTAATTACACAAGAATACCGCTGCTTGCAATGGTGTAACTTTTTGCCTTCTGGCATGTTATAAAATGCAGTATGAATGACACCATATCATTAAAAATGCTGGCCATTGCTATTATCGGCGGGGCATGTTTTATAGCAAGCCTTTTTGTATTAGCGCTCGTAGAGGACCGACAAAGCAGGGCAGACGAAGCTAAAATAGAGATCGCTCAAGGCTGGGGCAAGCGACAAACCATTGTCGGCCCCCTGCTCATTGCCGAAACATCTGCCGCGCAGGGCGCACAGAGCTACCTTGAAAACGCGTACGTCCTTCCAGAAAACCTGCACTACGAAATAACTCTTGAGCCGGAGGTGCGCTCTCGCGGCATCTTTACGTCAGTGGTCTATACGAGCAGGATAAAAGTATCAGGTGAATTCTCACCGGATGACATGCGTACACTCACCTCCCGCGGCGTTCGTTCAGCAACACTCGCGCTCGCGATCACCGATACGCGCGGCATCGAACAGCAACTCGATCTCACTTGGAATGGCATTTCATTCCCCCTTGAGCCTGGACCCGGCTTTGACACTCGGGGCAGCTCGGGTCTTCATACCACCGTACCAGTCAGCAACAGTGCAAATATACCTTTCTCCTTTGAGCTTCAGCTCAGGGGAAGCGAGGGAATATCGGTAGCACCCCTCGGCACGGAAACCACGCTCTCGATTGCTTCACCATGGCCCACACCCAAGTTCGTCGGCGAGTTTCTTCCCGCGTCACGTGAAATAGCGAAAGATGGTTTTACCTCTCTGTGGCGCCTCTCCTCACTCGGCCGTTCATATCCCTCGACCTGGCAGGGTGAGAAAACAGACTTCGCTCAGCTCTTAGAATCATCCGCGGGCGTAGATCTCCATATCGGAGTTGACACCTACGACATGGTAGAGCGCAGCATAAAGTACGCCATTCTCTTTATTGTCATCACCTTCGCCGCATACTTTCTCTTTGACGTGCTTGGAGGAATACGCGTGCATCCCATCCAATACCTTCTCGTCGGTTCAGCACTTGCGCTCTTTTACCTTCTACTGCTCTCACTCGCCGAACAGATCGGATTCGTACTTGCATACCTCCTCGCGACCGTCATGACAGCATTCTTAGTGACCGCGTACAGCGCGTTTGTTCTTAAGAGTAGGCAGCGGGCCTTCCCGATCTTTGTACTTCTCTCTGTGCTCTACGCATACCTCTACTTCATACTAAGCCTCGAGGATTACGCGCTTCTCGCTGGTGCACTCCTCCTCTTTCTGCTCCTCGGCACGGTCATGTACATGACTCGTACTATCGACTGGTTCTCACTCGGAAAAAGAGAGTAGTTTGAGTCGCCAGATTCACGTGGCTATGACTTTTTGCTGGCAATATTTACCAACCAGCTAACTCCAAACATATCGGTAAACATACCAAACGTATCTCCCCAGGGTGCCTTGTCGAGCGCCACAGCCACTCGCGCACCCTTAGATAGCGCATTCCAATAACCTCTCAGCTCCTCTTCATTATCACCACTGAGAGAGATCGAAATAGAGCCTCCGGGATTATGCGGCATACCCGGTGGAGTGTCAGAAAGCATTAACGTCATGCCATTGTTAGTAACGAGCTGAGCATGCATGATCTTGTCAGCCATTGAGGGATCTTGAGTCATGCCACCTTCTTTAAAGGTGCTCATGGTCACAACACCGCCGAACGCTGCCTTATAAAACTCTAGGGCTTCCCGAGCATTGCCGTTGAAACTGATGTATGGATTAAGTTTGTTTGACATAGAGATAGGGAGACTTATTCAATGAAGTTGGACCAAATTCTTGATCTACGCAGCCACAACTTGTGCCTCGATCATCTTGTGACAATCTGCCACCGAGATCATAGGATCTCCGGGATGCTTCATGTTCATGTGGTCCGCAATTCCTTTCTCGTCCATCATCGTCTTAAATTGAGCGACCGCACTTTCGCGATTCTCAGCCTCGAGAGTCATTGTGTCGCCACAGGAACAGGTCATTTTAAATGCTGACATAGTACATTTGTGAATTAATCCGCTAATATTCCTAACTCTATAAGAAAGGAGCTCCTCTTTCAAGGCGTGGTATTTATATCTTCAAAGTAAATTGAACATTCCCATCATCTGCTATCCCTTCAGCTTTTCGTATTTTCGCCTTAAGTGGCAGGAGGTACGTCCCCGATTTCTTGTCTGGAAAGATGGAGGTTTTCCATTCTGTATTTCCAATCACGACAGAAACAGGGATTGAACCCCATCCCTTGGCAAATTTCCCATACTTTTCTTTTATTTCCTTGCTCATCTTGTGCGGAATACTCAAAAACCGCCATGCGCTCATGCCAGGATATACAAAGACTTTTGACTTGATTGTATAAATTTCTCTTGTCACTCGTTTGTCGCCCGAAAAGCCGCTCATCGGTGCGGGCACCCAGCCCAGCAGCACGGCCTACGCATTCCCCCGCCGAGTTTGGAAAGTGCCTTCTCGATACGAATATCCCGCGTCTCAGCTTTTTTCCCAGATATCCCC
>CAYJBK010000017.1:1727-12431 GCA_964368365.1 uncultured Candidatus Saccharibacteria bacterium | reverse complement strand
GCGCCTCCGTTCGCGGTTCGAGGGAGGTATGATCGTCGACGTCTCGAAGCCTGAATATGAGTCACGGCTCGCTATTTTGCGTTCAAAGCTGGCCATGATCCCGTTTACGCCCTCAAATGACATCCTTGAATACATTGCGTCTGTGGTACAGGACAACATTCGAGAGCTCGAGGGGGTGCTTAAATCGATCGTGGTGCAGTGTCAGCTCAAAAACAAGAACTTGACCCTACAGGAGATAAAGGCGCTCATTAAAGATCACACAAAGCCCCAGAAGACCGTATCCATCAAAGACGTAATAAAAACTGTTTCAAATTTCTACAACATCGAGGAGCGAGTTCTCTACGAAAAAACCAGAAGAAAGGAGGTGGTAAAGCCCAGACAGATCATCATGTACATTCTCCGCGAGGATTTTAATACCTCGTATCCATATATCGGGCAGAAGCTCGGAGGCAGAGACCACACAACCGTCATTCACGCGTATGACAAGATCAAGAACGATCTTAAGACCGACAGTCTTCTCTCGCAAGAAATGGAGCAGATCAAGTCTCTTCTTTTCAACAGCTTCACGCCAGCATAGGGGACTACCCTGTGGAGAACCGTGTGGGCAAAGGCTGGAGATTGGTGGGGACACGAGCGGGAAGAGATGGGGAAAACTCTGGGGAAATCTCGATCACCCCAAAACAACGAATAGTTATCCCCATATAATTCAGTGTCGAAATTCGGGTTTCTAGAGCCAAGGCTGGGCACAAAAAAAGTCCTGTCCACAGTATCCACAAGCTTAATAACAATAAATTTCTATAAGGACATTATATGAAGATAGAGTGCATAAAAGAAAAATTGAGAAATGGGATCATATCCGCCGAGAAGGTAACAGGAAAAAATCTCTCTCTTGCGGTCCTGGGAACTGTGCTCATAGGGGCCGGAGATGAGGGACTGCTTCTCAAGGCGACAAACCTGGATCTTGGGGTTGAGATTGTGATTCCCGCTAAGGTAGAGAAAAAAGGCGCGGTTGCGGTCTCAGGCTCCGTACTGGGGAACTTCCTTTCTGCTATAGGCGCGGAGCATTCTATAAAACTCGAGTCGATCAATGAAAACCTCGCTATTACTTCCGATCACCACTCGACTCTTCTCAAGAGCTTGCCTACAGGGGATTTTCCTACTATTCCCCGTGTCACCGATGGAGAGTCGTTTGAGATTCCTGCGGCACGGTTTGTGGGAGGCCTCCGGTCTGTGTGTTACGCTGCTTCAATTTCAGACATGAAACCAGAGATTTCCAGTGTGTATGTGTATGGGGAGGGGAGCTCGCTTGTTTTTGCCGCAACAGATTCTTTTCGACTCGCAGAAAAGAAGGTGGATTTGGGGGGGAAGCATGGAATTTCTTCTCACATGCTCATCCCTTTTAAGAATGCGCTTGAAATAATTCGTATTTTTGACGGTGTCGAAGACGATATGGCGGTTCGGTTCAACAAAAACCAGATCTCCCTTATGTCCCCCGGGGTGTATCTTACCTCTCGGCTTGTTTCTGGGGTATTTCCAAATTACCGTCAGATTGTTCCGTCAACAAAAAAGACGTCTGCTGTGGTGGAAAAGCGAGAATTTATGGGGGCGCTGAAGCTTGCGCAGATTTTTTCCGATAAATTCAGTCAGGTGCAGTTTAAAATCGTTCCCGGAGATCGCGTTTTCGAGATTGGTTCACGGAATACAGAGACGGGAGAGAATACTACTACAGTCGAGGCAACACTCGAAGGGGAAGAGCTCGCGATCAGCTTCAACGTGAAGTATATTCTTGATTGCTTCCAATCAATACCGGAAGACTCCCTCAGTCTCGAGTTTAACGGCCCTGGAAGGCCCATGATCGTGCGTGGGCTCGGCAATGGAAGCTTTCTGTATCTCGTCATGCCGATGAACCGCTAGAGGTATTACAATGTGTTTGGAGCGATGTCAGAATAGGACACCCATCAGGCTTCACCGTGAACAATCTCACTACATTTCTAGAAAAATTTAAAAAGTTTGCTCCGCCGGACGATGCGGTGCGGACGCAGTTTATTGTTTTGGTGAAAGAGATTGCAGATCTTGATATCGAAAAGAGCGAGGTAAAAGTCCGGAACGGAACAATTTTTGTGGTTGCTGACCCTGCCGCAAAGAGCGAGCTTTACATGCATAAGAAAAACCTTCTCGGTGCCTTAGAAGACGCCTTCGGGAAAAAAGCCCCGAAGGATATTAGATAGGCCTATTTAATTCCTTGTTTCAGCTCGTCTTCTAGTTCTTTAAAGCGATCAGTTTCAGGCCCCGGTTCCTGTGTCGCCTCTTTTTTAAGTTCCTCGATTTTCTTTTTCAGTATGCTTGTAACGGTGTCAGAGGCGAAGCCAGCTTCTTTTGCGGGTTCTTTGAGTGCTTCGATCTGGGGGATCACTCGCTCAAGAAATCCAATAGAAAGTTGCTTGTTTAGCGGGGGAAGAGAGTCGCCGTATTTTCCGACAATAGAGTACAAGGCGCTCTCCGCAGGGTTTTTTGTAGAGAGAAACGCGAGCCCTGCTGGCGCTGACCAGAATGCGCCGGCAGGTGCGCGTTTGCCAATACTCTGCAAGACTTCTTTTTTGCCGCGTAGGAAGTGCCCGTACTCTAGAAGAAGGCGCGAGAGATGTCGGAAAGAAGCTTCAAGGAGTTTTTCGTCTGGCTGGGCGTGGAAGTCCAGATAGGGGTACATGCGCTGAACATTTTCGAATACAGCACTTTGTCGCTCGAAGTATTCTTTGTATGCGTTTCCTTCCGCTACAACATCTTTTCCTGGTGTTTCTGATTTCGCGAGCTTTTTTAGCTCAAGTGCTTTCTGTTCAGCAAGGTCGGACTTCGGTGACCCTTCACTGAAAATGCGAACAAGGTCATCGGCCGAAATCATTTCCTGTAGGTAGAGTTTTTTGATGAGTGCAAACTCCATAGAGGGGAAGAGTGACTCTCCTCCGAAGGGTAACAGTGGTGCTTTTTCTCTGCGATGCTTTTTCTCTTTTGCCTCAAGAGTTTCGGCTTTTTCTCCCCGAGTGCTTGACGGGGTGGGGTCGAAGTGAACTTCTTCCAGTACATAGCGGCTGTTGGCTTTTTCTGTCACCACAACCCCCAGATTGAACGCGTGGCGGGAGTCTCCCGTGGTTCTAAAGACGTCCGTGGACGGCGCCGTTAGTTTTAAGAGGAAGCTGTTTTTGAGATGGTTGCCTCGATGCGCTTTCATCCACTGGTGCATATACTCGGCCATATCGCTGGAATTTCGGCAGACCATTTTCCCGTTCGCGAAAAGCGTGTCGGCACTTTTTTTATCAGCCGCCTCCATTTTTGTTTTAAGCCTCGTGTATTCTTTGTGTGCCTTTGTGTACTCAGATAAGTATTTTTTGTGGAGAGCGTGTGCTTTCCTCTCGAATGCGTGGAGCTCGTCAGGCTTCATGTCGCGCGCAAAACGTTCCCGTAGTGGAGCGCTCAGATGCTTCATCGCATCTCTGTAGGCGCCGTGTATGATTTTTTTCTCAGGCTTGAAGGGCGATTCAAATACGCCTTTCTCGAGTCCAGCGTAGCTGCTTTCAAGTGAGCCCTCCGGCGAAGCGGTATCGCTACCCGAGACCGCGGCGGCATCTTTGGTGCCGGCAATAAAACCGAATTCCATGAACAACCCCTTTTCTAGTCTTTGGGCTAGGTCTAGGGTTCGCTCCAGATCGTAGCGCGAAATTCGTTTGGTTTCAGCGCGGCGCTCTTCTCTGGTCTTCCCGTCAAATATTTCCAGTTCTTTGTGTGCCTTCTTGATTGCCTCTTGAGCATCCGGGATCTGTTTTAGAATGGCCGGGAGCTTCAGAATGCCTTCCGCAAGATTGGTATGGTAGAACTCAGTGGTTCGAAAATAATCCTCAAGCATTTCGTACCGATCAAATTTCTTGTCTTCAAGATTGTAGTTGAAATGCGTCTTTATGATATAAAGAATGCTTTTGAATTCCTGCTGAGGTGTTGGGTTTTCGGCCTCTTCTTCGGATGAGATTCCTGCATAGGCTCGGAGTAGTGGGTTTTTCAGCTGCTTCTCCATAAACGAGTCAACGACCTCTTGGCGGACAGCTTTTATCTCCTCGCCAGGATATATATTGGGGACGAACTGCGTTATCTCGTTCGCTGGGATCTCTTCTCCTAGGGCGGACTCCGCGTCAAAGTCGTTCAGGTGGTGAAGGCGGACATGGGCACGCTCGGGAGCGTTTTCTCTTTTTGATTGCTGGTCGAACTCAACTGTTACGTGTGTTTTATGTTCAACAACTTTCAGGTCTTTAGCCTCAAGACCGGCAGCTTCCATGAGCGTCCACCCTGCTGCTGCCAGGAAGATGGCATTCGCCCTGGCGAGAATTTTCTCAGAACCAAACAGCTCTCGCCAAGAAGAATACCGGTTCTCGGCTTCAGTAGCATTTTCTTCGGGCGCCGAGTTCTTCTCAGCAGCAGGCAATTTTTCCATTGCACTAGTATACACCCGCGAGTGCATGGCTGAAATTTAGATTATCGAGAACTGGACTTGTGATTCAACATGATTGCCGAGTGAGTCAAACTCGACGACCCGAAGTGTGTTTACCCCCTGAATTCCTGTGATATTCTCGGGTACGAATGAGAATGAGTAAGGTAGAGACTTAGACGAGCCGATGTAGGTGCTGTTTACAAAGAAATCTACTTGTGCGATGGGGGCCTTGCCTTCGGTCGTCGCGAGAGAAACGTTGATTCGGCCGGTTCGGGTGAATGCGCTGCCGACTGTTGGCGTGAGGATCTTGACCGAGAGACCTTCCCCAGTGGAAGACTGGATTCCGCTGGTCGTGTTTGTGAGATTGTTTGGGTCTTGGTCTAGGTATCCCTGCTTCGTAGCCCACTCTCGAACAGGAGTTTCCCAGAGCTCAAACTGCGAGTCTCCCTGGGGATTCTGTGGCTTTGGACCAAGCGGATTTCGGCGATCTACCCAGTAGAGGATCGAGTGTACTGAGCTTATAACCTTTTCCTGGCGGAATTCGCCGGGCGTAGTTTCGTTTGCCAGGGTGCCAGTGCGTGTGTCTATGGCATAGCCGTCTCCGCCGCGCCATTCGCCGCGAATAACCGGCTTCAGCTCGTCATGATTCTCTGGTTTGAGTGGACGAGGGAAGTTTTCCGCGGGAAACTTTTTGATCGCTTCGCGCATAAATTCGTTCCACATAGGTGCCACAATAAGTCCTGCTACCTTCTTGACCATCGGGGTGTTGTCGTTGTTTCCCGCCCAGGCACCGAGCGTGAAGTAGGGGGTATATCCCATGATCCACGCGTCGCGGGAGTCGTTCGTGGTACCCGTCTTTACTGCGACATCTTGGGTTGGGATGTAGAGTGCTGAATTTTCGCCAAAGGCGGGCGCACGGGCCACATTATCTGAGAGGATATTTGAGATCTGTCGGGCGACGTCTGAAGAGAGTGCTCGTTCCGGCTGGGGCCGCGCCTCTTCAAGGACGGTCCCTGAAAGATTTTCTACGCGAAGGATCGCTGTTTCTGCGTTCCGAATGCCGTCGTTGGCAAACGAGGAGTATGCGTCGGTCATTTCGAGGAGTGAAACTTCTCCACCACCGAGCACGAGGGTGAGGCCGTAGTCGTTTACTGGGTTAAGACTTTTTACTCCCAATGCGCGCGCGGTTTTTATGGAGTCTGATATTCCGGCAAGATAGAGTGTTTTAATAGCGGGGATGTTCACTGATTGCGCGAGTGCGTTCCGGAGCGAGATAGGACCGCGGTAGACGTGATCATAGTTTTCGGGTGTATAGCAGTTTGCATCGGGTGTGAGGGGTACGCCTGCAGAAGAGCAGTTCGTGTCAAACTGGGTGGCGAGGTCGAAGACAGTCGTTTCTGGCGTGTACCCTTTGGCAAAGGCCGTGGCATAGACGAAGGGCTTGAATGCTGATCCTGGCTGCCTATGAGAAAGGGTTATGTTGAAATTTCCATCATTTTCCGTTTCAAAGTAGTCTCGTGAGCCCACCATGACGAGGATCTCGCCGGTTTTTGGGTCCATCCCGACCATTGCGGCGTTCTTCGCATTGAAATTCTTTTCGTTGGTTTTTGCGTATTTAGACACGATCGCTTCCGCTTTTTCCTGAAGCTCCCAGTCAAGTGTTGTGATTACCTTGAAGCCCGTATTTTCTAGGGCGTCTCGCCCGTATTTCTCCTCGAGGTAGCTTCGTACATACATCACGAAGTGTGGAGCTTTGATTCCAGCCGTTTGGTCTGCTTGGAAGACCACTGCTTCTGCTTTTGCTGCGCTGTGTTCTTCCTTGATGATCATGTGGAGCGAGAGCATGCGATCGAGAACAAGGTTTTTTCGCGCGTCGAGCCTGTCTCGGTGTGACCCGTACGGAGAGAAATAGCTCGGCGCCTGAGGGAGTGCGGCAAGGTACGCAGCCTCGGCAAGGGTTACCTCGCTCGACGGTTTTCCAAAGTACGCCTGTGACGCCTCTTCTACGCCATAGATGCTGCCTCCGTAGGGATTTTCATTCAGATATATAGAGAAAATCTGCTCTTTTGTGAGCGTTTTCTCTACCTTAAGTGCCAAGATCGCTTCTTTTATTTTCCGAGAGAGACGTTTTTCATCTGTGAGGAGTGTTTTCTTCACTACTTGCTGAGTGATTGTTGACCCACCCTGCGCCGCAGAGCCCGACATGATATTCGTGATGAAGGCGCGAAGGATCGCATCTGGCCGGACCCCTTTGTGTGTATAAAAGGTGTCGTCTTCTATGGCAAGCGTTGCATTCTTTATGTTTTGCGAGATAGTTTCGAAGGGAACGACAGTTCGACGGATGTTGTTGTGGATGTCGTAAAGAAGCACTTTTCCCGTGCGATCATAGATTTTGGTGGATTGAGCCACTTTTCGTTGATTGAATGCGTTGAGATCGGGAAGCTGGATGGTCGCGGCCCAGAGCAGCCCGGCACCAAGCGCGATAAGAAAGAGTGCGGCAAGCCCTAAAACAACGTTTTTTAACCAATGAGCGCGGTACCACCGGTGCTTCTTGGGGTGATTTGCCTGATGCGTAGACATATTTGACAGCATATCCCATCCCCTGTCTCTTTGGAAGAGTTTTTACGCGTTTTGTGATAGGATGAAAATACTATGGTTTCGACTGATTCGGAGAAAATTGAGGAACTTTTGACTCGAGGGGTAGAGAATGTGTACCCATCCGTCGACTTTTTGCGTTCGCGTCTTATGAGCGGGGAGCGGCTGACCGTGTACAACGGCGTTGACCCGACCGGCCCCACACTTCACGTCGGGCATATGATACAGGTGCGGAAACTTCGCCTATTCCAAGAATTGGGACATCGTGTCATCTTCTTGATCGGGGATTACACCGCTACGATTGGCGATCCCGACAAGACAGGTGTTCGCGAGCCCCTGACGCATGAGGAGGTGCTCCTGAACGCGAAGTTATATAAGAAACAAGCGTCTGTGTTTCTCAATTTTGATGGAGATAATCCAGCGGAATTCAAATATAACTCAGAATGGCTCGCAAAACTTTCATTTGCAGAGACGTTACAACTTGCATCGCATATTACCCACGCACAACTCGTGAAACGCGAGATGTTTCAGAAACGGATCGCTGACGGGAAGGATCTTTACCTTCATGAGTTCATGTATCCGCTCATGCAGGGGTACGACAGTGTGGCGATGAACGTTGATGGGGAAGTTGGTGGCAACGACCAAACCTTTAACATGTTGACTGGTCGCGATCTGATGAAGAAGATCACAGGCAAGGAGAAGTTCGTTGTTACGACAAAACTCCTTGCTGATGCAAACGGTGTAAAGATGGGGAAGACGAGTGGCAATATGGTTCCTCTCACAGATCAGCCCGAGGAGATGTTTGGAAAAGTGATGAGCTGGACGGACGGCATGATCATTCCCGGGTTTGAACTGTGTACAGACCTCACGATGCGTGAGATAGAAGGGATCGCAGCCGAACTTGCCGAGGGCGTGAATCCACTCGAGAAAAAACTCTGCCTCGCAGAAAAAATAGTTGAGACGTATTACGGCACAAAGGGAGCGAAGGCTGCACACGATCACTTTAAGTCCGTTGTGCAAAACAAAGAGATTCCCGAAGAAATTCCTGAAGTCAGTGCACCAGAGGGAACGGCGCTCGCCGAAATTCTTATAGAGAATGCCGTCGTTAAATCAAAAACGGAATTTCGGCGCCTTGTTGAGGAGGGCGCGGTACACGACCTTGATTCTGGTGAAGAAATAAAAGATCCCAGCGCAACGCTCGGATCTTCTCTTCTCACGCTTAAAATAGGGAAGCGGCGCTTCCTTCGGATACGAGGGGCGGCACGTTAATCCATTCCCCAGCCTCGCTCGTCTTCCTCCTCGCTCACGAGTGCGCCACCAAAGTCATCCTCGTCGTCATCGTCTCCAGTATCTAAATCGGCTGCGAGTCCGTCGAGTACGTCGTCGGAAACAACAGCGGCTGCCACTTCTTCGTCGTCATCGATTCCCGAAACGGCTGCTGCTAAATCGTCATTCATGGTTACTATAGGTGCGTCGCGTATGAAGTAAAATCGCGACTACCCACAGTATGTATCAAATACGCTGTGGCTTGGCAAGAGATGGATTCAAAAAGTGTGGATAATCAGCGCGTTGAGGCGAGGCACGTGAGGCCAATGGCGATGGCATCGTACTCGTCATCGTGCCGTTTTTCGTTAGCAAGTTTTATCAGGGTTTTCACCATTGTCTCTATCTGTTTTTTGTTTGCCTTGCCGTATCCGGTGACCGCGACCTTTACTTGCAGCGGCGTGTACTCATAAAGCGTCAGAGAGTTTTTTACTGCAATGTAGGAAAGCATGCCGCGCACTTCGGCCACACTGGTGGCCGTTTTCTGATTATTTTCAAAAAAAACTTTTTCGAGCGCCATGCCCGCCGGCTTCCATGTGCGGATCATGCGCTCTGTCTCTCGGCCAAGAGTCAGAAGGCGTGTAGAAAAATCGCTTTTGGGTGGAGTGGTGACACACGAAGAGTAGAGGAGCACCTCCTTGCCTCGAGGGTCTTTTTCAACTATCGCCACGCCCATCCGCTCATACCCCGGATCAATCGCCAGAATTCGCATTTGTGGATACAGACTTTACATCTTCATGATCCTCAAGTTCTTCAACGAGTTTCTGGAGAGATTCTGCACAGTCATCGGGGACGTCCATTTCACTTGTTGCTTTCCATCCTTCTTCGCTTTTAGCAAAGGCCCAGAGTGCAGAGCCAGGGGAGGCGAGTGATGCGTCGTACTTTGCAAAGATGTGTTTGATCTCGCTAACGGTTCGGTTCTTGCTGTCGGTGAGCCCTTCTACGATGAGTGCGATTCCTCCTGGTCCGTATCCTTCCATAAGAAACTCTTCCATCTGCGGCGCGTCTGCTCCTGAGCCGCGTTTTACGGCACGGTCAATGGTGTCGCCGGGCATGTTTTCCTTTCGTGCTTTGTCGATAGCTGCGCGCAGGCCTGGCGACGAAACATTTCCTCCTGCCTTTTTGGATTCAACGGCTATGATGCGTCCGAGCATGGCAAATCGCTTGGATTTCTTGGCGTCCTCCGCGCCCTTCTGGCGCTTGATCTGCGACCATTTATTATGTCCTCCCATATGCGTACATATATACCACAGGTGTATTAAAAGAAGAACGCCAGCCTGCCGAGAACATCGGGCGGGCTGGCGTCTGGTTCAACCGGGGTGTGGGCTACTTCTGGAGCCGGTTGAAGATGGGTACGTAGACCTGGCGATCTTCGGTGACCGTGGGGTGTTGGAGCACCTTCACGGGTCCACCCAGGTGGAGCTCCGACCAGTCGTGCTCGCTCTCGAGCTGCACGTTCAGCACTCCGAAGTCCCGTTCCCGGAGGAGCGCGGCCCCGAGCTTGTTGGAGTCGATGCTTACGATGTCGAAGTCTACCATCTCGCCGTTTTCGCCGATGAGCACACCGTTCTCGTCTCGCTCGTTGATCCCGCAGATGAGGCGGTTCTCGTCCACGATGCGGATCTTGAGCGGTTCTCTTCTGGAAAGCTTGTGGCTCCAGCTGTCGCCGGGCCGGATGTGGTGCAGAGCTGTGACTTCCCGGAATGCACTACACGCGCCGATGACTGCGTTTTCAGTGCCGACCTTCTCCTTGAGTCTCAAGAACGACTCCCGCCCAGCTTTCATGACGGGCATCGCGAGTGCCAGGAACTGCGCATCCTCGATGCGCAGGATCATGCTGTGTGGGAACATGGCCTGCATTTTTCCCGTGCCGAGTGCTTGGTAGATGAGCTTCGTGAGGGGGACCCAGACGAACTTCAGACCCGCCTCCCGCATGCCCTTTTCGGCGTGTTCCAGTCTTTCGGTGTTGCATGCCCCGATGACGATGACCTCGCGTCGGCCGTAGTGCTTGGCCATCTGCGTGAGGTAGGGGCCCCACTCCGTGAGTGCCTGGAAGAGCGGGCCGCTTCCCACGAACATGATGAACTTCTTGTCCGGCGGAACAGTGAGCTGGGTCTCGATGTTCTTGTGGAACTTCTTCTTGATCACGATCGGTTCGGATTCCTTGCGCACCATGATTGGGTACCTCCTGGTACGGCCGCGTGTCTCGGGTCTCGGTTGCTGTGCTGAAAATGAATCCTTTGCAGTTCTACGGTAAAAATCCGTGTTCGTCAAACTTTCCGCGGCCGACGCCGATAGCGACGTATTTCTCG
>CAYJBK010000017.1:0-1717 GCA_964368365.1 uncultured Candidatus Saccharibacteria bacterium | reverse complement strand
GCCGAGGTTGTATAATCACCGCATGACCCAAGCGGAAGCACTGAATATTCATAAAACAGGCGGGAATGTGTTCTTGCCCGGAGAGCCAGGGGCGGGAAAGACGCATACTATTAACACATACGTATCATATCTTCGCGCACAGGGGGTTGAACCTGCCATCACCGCCTCGACCGGCATTGCAGCCACGCATATTGGCGGCATGACCATACACTCGTGGAGCGGGATCGGGATCAAAGATAGGCTCACGCCGCAGGATCTCGATAGGATTTCGACGACCGAATATCTCGCCAAGCGCATTTCGAAAACATCTGTTCTTATTATCGACGAGATCTCCATGCTCGATGGGGGCACGCTCGAGATGGTCGACGCTGTCTGCAGGGAAGTACGTCAGAACCAAACCCCATTTGGGGGAGTGCAGGTGATCCTCGTTGGAGATTTCTTTCAGCTTCCGCCGGTGTCTCGAGGCCCGGTCCGTTCCCGCTTTGCGTTCGAGTCTGCCTCCTGGAGAGAGCTCGTGCCGCTCGTCCTGTATCTTACCGAGCAACATCGGCAGGATGACAAGAATTTTTTAAACCTTCTGACCGCACTTCGGCGCGGCGAGTTGGAAGAAGAGCACACGGATCATTTGAAAAATAGGATGGGCCAGGCAGCACCGCCAAAAGACGTAACGCGACTTTTTCCGCACAATGCGAACGTGGATCTAGTGAATGATGCTGAACTCAGGAAGTTGCCGGGGGAGGCAGTTGTTTTTACGATGACCGATTCTGGAACCCCTGCCTTAGTGGGGTCCCTTAAGAAAGGATGTCTCTCGCCAGAGAAGCTGAGCCTCAAGAAGAATGCGGTTGTGATGTTCACCAAGAATAATCCGGTCGGACGGTATGTGAACGGTACGCTGGGTCTCGTAGATAGTTTTTCTTCAGCGGGCAACCCCGTGGTTAAGACTCGTGAGGGTGCGATCATAGAGGTGGTTCCACAAGAATGGGTGGTGGAAGAGAATGGAAGTGTGAAAGCCCGGATCGAGCAGCTGCCGCTCCGGCTGGCATGGGCGCTCACCGTGCACAAGAGTCAGGGCGTGTCGCTTGATGCAGCGGTAATGGATCTCGCGGGGGCCTTTGAATACGGACAAGGATACGTGGCACTTTCTCGCGTCCGCCGGCTTTCTGGGTTGTACCTTCTGGGCTGTAATGACCGTGCGTTGCAGGTACACCCGATGATTCTTAAAAAAGATCAGGAGTTTCAGGAGGCCTCAGATGGTGCGTCTCGTGCCTTTGGAGATCTCTCAAGAGAAGATCTTTCAAAAATGCACGATAATTTCCTTGCAGCAATAGGTGGAAAAAAGAAAAAAGGCAAAAAAGCAAAAACCAAATTCACTTGGGAGCCAGGCTCCCAAGTGAAAGGTGAACGGGGCCCTGAAGGAAAGGGGAGGCTCGAGAAGATCCGAGAGAAATATCCTAATGCCTATAGGCCATGGAGTGAAGAACTCGACAAACAACTTCGTGAAGCGTTTGGGAAAACGGACAAGCTCACCGAATTAGGAAAACAGTTTGGCCGTCAGAGGGGGAGCATTCACGCGCGATTAGTAAAGCTGGGTTTAGTAGAAGAAGATATCTAATATGGCAGAATCATATCCACGTGTTGGAGTTGGGGCCATGGTTTTTAAAGATGGAAAGCTTTTGCTGGGAAAGCGGAAGAATGTGCACGGGGCAGGTGACTACGC
>CAYJBK010000016.1:0-13138 GCA_964368365.1 uncultured Candidatus Saccharibacteria bacterium | reverse complement strand
GCCAGTATCGGTCTTCCTAGTGAACTGGTACTTTGGGGCAACGGTCGCGGCGCTCTGTATTGTGCTCCAGACGTACTGGAGTACAACAGAAACGAGACACATGTCTGTGCCCACGATAATGAAGCGTGACGTAGGAATAATGTGTCTTTATGGTCTCGGGATCGTTACGTGCATGTACATCGAGTTCTGGGCCTACAAGGCTCCTCACGTCGTAGTTCAGCCGATCTTCCTCGTAAGCGAGGCCTTGCTCTCAACGGCGATCGGCCTCTGGATCTTCAGGGAGAAGGAAAGGCTCGACCGACACGAGACGGCCTACATGGGAATAGGCCTCCTCTCAACAGTTCTCATCGCCCTCTCGTTTTAGCAAACGTTCGGAAGGGCAACCCGTGGATCGTATCTCGGGCGGCGGCGGAAGGTCTCGTACCCTCCGCCGTTTTCTATACCTATTCTACAATTCAGGAGCGGCGCTATATGCAGCTCGGAGTGCAAGGTGCCGGTGGATATTGAAACCATTTTTATTGACTCCAGTCGGATCTTCATAGCGGCCCACGTAAATACGATCATTGTTGTGATCACGGTCAAGGCACCAAAGGAAATCATGCTTCCAAAGCTTCTCGCCGCCACTCAAGAACCAGTAGGCAAAAAAGATAAACGTGCACGTAACGGCGGCAGGAAAATGCTCACCGCCCGCAAAATTCATTTCTATGTCTTCTGGCCTCTTCGCGCGAGCGTCTTCGAGAACATTTTTCCGTATCAGGTGCCAGCGAGATTCAAGGGCAGTTTTTGAAGCAAAATCTTCATTGATATACCAATCCTGATTGTACATACACGGCTCTCTTACCGCAGAGTCAGTACCTAGGAAGGATCGGAGATTGTTTATAGTAAGCGGCATACCATCCGCCATACTCGAAACGCCAAGCACTAAAAGAAAGTCGCGGGCATGCTCTTTCAGCATATCCTCTGAAAAATGAATCTCTGGTACATGCGCGGGCACAGCAATGCCAAGTTTTGGGGCTATGCGAGCAAGCTCCTCTGGGCCAATGAACTGCTTACCAAACAGCGCTCGTGCTGTGCCTACATCCATTTCTTTTGAAAATAGTCTGCGCGCTTTTTAAGGTGCGCGTTGGAACCCGTAACCCACCGAACGAGCGCCTCTCCCGAAACAAATTCTTTGATACCGAGAAGGAGGTAGGCATCCTCGGGAACTGTTTCGGTCAGTGCATATTTTTTAATGAGTTTTACGAATGCACTCCGCAATACATCGATTCTCTGAATACCTTCCAGGGAGAGCTCTCCAAACACCTCCATAGTCGTCGAATACGTAATATGGTTGTACAAGATTCCTACGAACGACTTCTCTTCAGATTCTGTTAAGGCAAAACTATTATTTTCCATTATTGCTTGTTATTTTATTGCTGTTCCTTCCACAGTTGATACTCGAGTGCCGCTTCAAATGATGCGACGTGCCCATGCTCACGATACAGCTCAATTTTATCAAACTCAGCTTCCAAAAGCTCGAGGCGCGTTCCGTCATAGATTTTCTCTCCCCAGGGCAAATTTCGCGCCGGTGCATTGATTAGCTCAAGAGAAAGGTCGGTTTTCTTAAGAGCAGCAAGAAACGTAAGGTACGCGCGGTACTGATGATAGTGTGAGGCCACTAGAATTATGCGCTTCCAACCATGCTTGCCCACAAGCTTCATCACTTCTTCAGCCTGGGCTTGAGTATGAAGCGAATTTCCTTCTTCGAGCAACGATTCGCGAGGAAGACCGGCGTCAAGGAGAGCCCTCGCAAGCATCGGCGCGGGAAAACAACCCGCGTCAGGCTTGTCGACCCCTCCGCTCACAACGACCATCGGCGCCCACCCTTCTCCAAAGAGCCGGACAGTTTCCGGGACACGAGAAAAACCGTCTCCTTCGAGAAGCACAATCGCATTAGACTTTTTTAACGTATCGTTCGCGATGATGGCACAGTACTTTTCTCTGGGCGTAAGCATGCATCAAAAACGTTATCCAATATCTTCCCACCGGATCGGATCTCCTGCAACAAGGTCCCGACGCGCACGATGACCAACAATAGACTGCCGAAATTTTGGAGGAATTCCGAGTGCAGGGCGGAGAACATCAACGTCCGCTTTTGTGAGCACAGAATTCCTTTTGATATTTCGCTTGGCGTACAGTCCCCGTCGCTGAACAATAACTGTTTCTGATTCTTCTGGAACCACAACCTTGGTTGAACTACCGAGCGCTGCTTCAAGATCCCGAATCTTTGAGATCATTTCTTTGAGTTCATGCGGCTCCATTGAATGCGGGTGGTCTGGCCCTTTGTCCTTTCGCGACAGCGTGAAGTGCTTCTCGATCACGCGACCGCCCAGAGCAACTGTACCCAGCGGCACGACATCCCCCGACGTATGATCGGAATAGCCGGTAATAACATTGAACGCATTCTGATACGTCTTCAATACTTCGATATTCGCACTAGAAATCTTAGACGGATAGTTCGTAATACACTGGAGCAAGATCAATTTATTGTTAATCGGTGCGATCACGCGGAGTGCCTCGTCAATTTCCGCCAGCGTCGCGGCGCCCGTTGCCAAAATCATCGGCCGATTTTTCATCGCGATATGTTCCAAGATTTCGTGCCATGTTATGTCCCCTGATCCTATTTTGATGAACGGTACGTTCAGCTCGTCTATCAAATCTACCCCGTCAAAATCATATGCTGCAGATGAAAACATAATTCCCACCTTCTTACAGTAGTCGACGAGCTCCTTATGCCACTTGCGCGGAAATTCAGCGTCTTTGAATACCTCGGCGACCGTGCGCCCCCAGCTTCCGTGCACGCCCTTCAGCTTCATCTTTGAGAAACCCCTGTCAGAAACAATTTTATCTGTTTTGAATGTCTGGAATTTAGCCACGTCTGCACCCGCTTCTTTTGCTGCATCAACCAGTCGCTTTGCTTTCTCGAGATTGCCGTCAAAGTTCGCGCCAATCTCAGCAATGATGAGCGTCGGGTGATTCTTGCCCACCATCCGATTGCCGATTTTTATTTCATGAGGAAAATTGAACGACATAGATTTATTTTATATCGTTGCCAGCAGCTTCTTGAGACTTGCAGAGTCAAGCCATCGGGTATTGTTGAGGCTCGTAAATGCAAAATCCGCAGAAACTTTTTTTCCATCTATATAATTTTTTGTGTTCCACCAGTCCAATTCCGGCACAATAATGTAGTACTCTTTATACTCAATTGTATGCCTCCCCTCTTCGGGTGTTATAAGAACTTCGTGTAGCTTCTCCCCAGGACGAATCCCGATTACTTTCACTTTAGCGCCAGGGGCACAGTGAGCAATAAGATCCTTTACCTTCATACTTGGGACTTTTGGCACAAAAACTTCGCCACCAAAGGCCTTTTCTAGCGCGAGCAACACGAGGTCGATACCCTGGTCGAGAGTAATCCAAAAGCGAGTCATCTCTTCGTGGGTTAGAAGAACTGCACCACGTGCACGCTGCTCGTCGAGCACCTTGAGAAGACTTCCGCGGCTCCCTAATACATTTCCGTATCTCACAGCAGCAAATCGTGCACGATTTTTCGAACCTCGGTACGAGTTGCCATCTACGATAAGCTTCTCCGCACAGAGCTTTGTGGAACCATACAAATTTGCAGGATTTGCAGCCTTATCAGTAGATATAAGTATCACCTTTTCGACAGTGGAATCGAGTGCCGCATTAATAACATTTTGGGTGCCCAAAATGTTAGTACGGATCGCCTCAAACGGATTGTACTCAAGCGCAGGAACCTGCTTCAGCGCCGCCGCATGCACGACAAAATCAACACCATCGAACGCTCTTCGAAGGCGTTCATAGTCGCGAACATCTCCGATAAAAAAGCGGAGTCTATTGTTTGGGTCGGCTATTTCAGTCTGCATCTGCGACTGTTTGAGTTCATCTCGACTAAAAACAATAACGCGACGGGCTTCGCTTTCCAAAAGAAGACGCTTTACAAAACGTTGTCCAAAGGAACCGGTGGCGCCAGTCACCAATATTGATTTATTTTTTAGAAAAGGAATTTTGTTTTTGGCCATATATTATACTTTTCCGAAACGCTTTTCATGAATCTCAAAATAATTCTTATAGTAATCATTTCTGAGAATCGCCATGGAAATGGAGTCGTAGTATCTGCTGTTGCGATAGATACTATCCCGAAGTACACCCTCCTGTACGTATCCCGCTTTCTCGTATACACGGCCCGCAGCCTCATTTGCGGCAGTATACCCCAGACTAATGCGATGTAGATTAAGTCTGTCAAAGCCGTAGTACGTCATGAGTTCGGTGATCTCCGTACCAAACCCCTTGCCTCGATACTCCTCTTCACCGATAAATATTCGGAAGGATGCACTTCGAGATGACGCGTGTATTTCATGGAGCCCGGTGAGTCCGATGGGATCCCCCGTTTCTCTATGAGCAACCACAAAGAGAAGATCACCCGCAAGCACCTGTTCCTCGAACATTTTCTTTGTCTCTTCTAAATTCTTCGGAGTCTGCCCATAGAAAAGGTACTGCGTGACGGCATCGTCGTTGAACCATCGATGCAGAAACGCGAAGTCTTCCGGCTCTACCGGACGAAGAAAAACCCGTTCACTTTTGAGAAAATATGGCTTATTTCCTGGCATGTAGAACCTGCGTTCAGCTCAAAGCGAGCAGGCATCAGACTAGCGGAGTATACAAATAACAGAGGGCATAGTCAATTCGACCCCATGATCGTTATTCTCCAAAAAGGAACTCACCAATAAACGCGAGTGTACGTCCAGGCCATGAAAAAACACCTGTCTTTGAGCCTTTAGATTTTGGTATTTCTACGATCACTCGCGGCACAACAGCCGATGTCGTCGCAAGAATAGTTGAGGAAGAAACCGGAGTCGAAATGCGAGCGGCGGGCAGTGGCAGAACAGCACGTGCCACTGCTACTTTTGGAGCCGAAGTTCTTTCAACAATCTGACTTCTTAAGTCATCAACTGTCTTCTGAAGTTCGGCCATTTTCCTCGGAGGCAGCTCCTCACCGAGGGTTCGTGCTGCACTGACACGGCCTCCGGGCCACGTCAGGGCAATCTCGTCCCCCGGTTTTGGTTCCAGCCCAGTTACTTCTTTGGGAAAAGCGACGCGAGAGCCTGGTGCAATAATCGTATCCTCTGGAAACTCAAAACGGAGGGCGCCTGACCGGAGAACCGCCTTCCACAGATTTACTTCAGTTGGTGCATTATTTGCTACCTCTATATACGGACGGGCACCCTGCCCAACATCGGTGATGGCAAGCTGAGGTGCAACTATCTTCACGCGAGCCCGAGCGGTACTCCTATCTTCCCCACGTATGCCGTTTAAAACAACAATATATTCTCCTGGAAACTGGTACGCGTGCTCAGCGTAAGCTCCAGTGGCAAGTCCCCCATCGCCGAATGTCCAAACAAATGCTGGGTCACGCACAAAGTCATTCTCACCAATGAACGCTTTTGCATGAAAAACAAGAGGCACCCCAACAAACCCCAAGCGATCCCGTCCGGCTTGTACAGAAAGTGTCTCGCGCGGTTTTAAAGTCGGCGCAAGAAGCGATGGTTCTGCATGAGCAGAGAGAGCCGAGTCGCCTCCACTGCTCGAGCTAGATCCACTGCCCCCAGAACTCACACTCCCTGATCCTGGGGAAGTTGCGACTCCGGGGGTTGCAGGCGCAGTTACCCACGCCGTGCCGCTCCACTGCATCGTTTCTTTGGTACTGGCATCTCCTCCTGGCCAACCAAGCGATGCGTTCATCTGATCCAGTACGGTCCCGTCCTGTGCTTTCAAAACCAAATTCTCGCCAGAATTATTCAGCCCTCCTCCACCAAAAGCACCAGAGTCATCATTGATTCCAGGAATAGGATCAGGCGAAGACGCAGTGACGCGCTCCACGAGATAATATCCCCGCGGAGAAATTTTCTTAGTTAGTGTCAGTATCGGTGTGCTCCCTCCCCCTTCGTAAAGCACAGCTCCCTGTAGATCAACTTCCGCATCTCCATCATTAAAAAATTCGACCCACTCGCCAAACTGGCTTCCTGGTGTCCCCATCCATGCTATCTCGGTAAAAATGACTCGGGCCGAAACAGCCCTCGGGACGGCGAGTATCAAAAGGAACGCTGTCAATGTTCGTTTTTTCATACACCCGGAAGTGACATGATCACCTTCGCAATCTTGTCCGAATGATGCCGAGCAAGACCTCCACGCGTAGAGAGAATGTCCGCACCGATCCAGTTCTTTTCCGGTTTCTCAACATGAACTGGATATGCTCCTTCCTTCTTATACTTCGAGAGAAGTGGAGACGGCATACGTTTTGTATTATACACAACACGAGTGAGTGGACGCGGAAGCGCACCTTCAAGCACGCGCACAAAATCATGTACTTCAAAACCATCAGTCTCTCCCCGCTTTGTCATAATGTTCACGTTACCCACAAGAATTGCCTTGGACGCCTTGATAGCTTCGAACATGCCTGCCGTACACAAATTGGGCAAAATAGATGTATACAAATCTCCGGGACCAAATATAATCATATCTGCTTCGCGAATGGCTTTTACGGCTTCTGGATTTGTCTTAGCCTTAGGCTGGAGCCATACGCGGACGATAGGTGGACGCCTAGAATTTTCTGGTATATCGATAGCCGTTTCTCCAAAAAGGATGGTACCATCCGTCAACTCTGCAAGAAGGTGTGCCTTTTCGAGTGAAACGGGAATAACGCGTCCTCGTAAATCGAGAAGCTGGTGTGCAGCCTTAACCGCCTTGTCAAACCCTCCCAAAATATCGCTGAGGGCCGTCAGGAGAAGATTGCCCACGTTTGCACCCTTCTGTGAACCATGCTCAAATCGGTAATTAAAAAGGTCACGGACAATTTCCGCTTTCTCGTCGTCTGCAAGCGCCACCAAGCACGCACGAACGTCACCGGGAGGCAAAACACCCAATTCATCGCGAAGCTTCCCGGAATGCCCCCCGGAATCCGACATCGAAACAATTGCGGCGAGATCGATGGGATATTTCTTAAGACCAGTGAGCACGCTAAAATTTCCTGTTCCTCCACCCACCACTACGACTTTCTTTTTCTTTTCCATATAACCGGATATTAGTTTTTACCGCACAGGGTCCACGATTCTTGGTATAGTTTTAAATATTCTTCCCAGGAAGGAAGCTGCGTAACCCGCTTCTGTGCGGAATCCGCACGCGCTTGTCTCATCGGAGCGTCAGTCAAAACTTCTTTGATGGCAACGAGGAGTGCCTCGGGATCTCTCGGTGGAACAATACCAGCTTCGGCGGGTCCAAGCAACTCGCCCACAAGACCAACGTCCGTAGAAACAATCGGACACCCCACTCGTGCTGCCTCAACAAGCGTCATCCCGTATCCTTCATAATCGGAGGCGAGCAGGAAAACATCTGCTCCTTCGTAATAGGACGAGGGATCGTTCTTCCACCCTTCAAAAACCACATTCTTTTCTATCCCCAGACTCGTAACAAGCTCAGTGAGTCTGGGGAGCAAAGGTCCCGTTCCCACGATAATCAAGCCGGCGCGGGGAAACTGCTCGAGAAGCCTTTTGAATACTTCAAGTGCCATGGGAATATTTTTTTCGCGAACCAAGCGCGACACCATAAGAAGAGTATGACTGAACGAGGGACGCCGTACCGAAGGCGTAGGAGAACTACTCTCTCTGGCGCTCACCTCCCTACCCGCCCCAGCATAAACAGGAATCACAGTTACGCGAGAGGCCGGGGCTAAACCAGCAGCCACAAGACTCCTTTTGATTCTATGCGACACCACACGAACACACGTAGCGCGTGGAAGTATACATCGCGCAATCTCTGCGCGTATGGAATTCAAAAACGATTCCCCTCGCCACAACGGATTCAAGAAGTCCGTGTGAATCTGTATCTGTAGATGCGCGCCACACATTTTTGCATAGAACAGTGCCAACAAACCCGTTTCAAAGGGATCTTGAGCGACGACAAGATCGGGGCGAGCTGGCATATCTCCTTCGCTTTTGATAAACCACTTTCCGAAAGCAATAACGCGAAGATTGCGAACAAGCCCACGGTACGCTTGATGCCGCTGGTAGGCACCAGTTCCCTGCGTAAAAATATTCTTATCGCGACTGAACATCAGAACCCGCATAGTTTTTTTATACACAGTGCTGTTTCTCTCATATTGTCTTCCCACGAATACGAGAACTGTATCCCGCGGAGCGCTTCATTCGCCCGAGCATATCCTTCGGAGGTAAGAAGCGTTCTAAGCTTGGATTCGAACTCAGTATGATCTTGTGGGTTAACAAGAAAAATATCAGGAACCGAGAACGGAAGAGCGTGCCCGCGGGTTATAAGAAAAGGCTTGCCATGAGAAATGCCGGTCAGCACATAATTGGGATGGAACTCGGTAAGTGCGGGAGCGATCGTAAGATATGCCTTTTCTGTCAGTTCTTCTACCTCCTTCTGGTCTACATATCCGGGAAGATCAACAACATCATGAAGCTGCAAATCATCTACCAATCTCTTGAGATGCGCCATCTCTGGTCCATCGCCCAAAATGATAAACCGAAATACGCATCCCTCGTTCTTAAGGACCGCAAGCGAGCGAAGTACAAACGGAAGATTCTTGTATTTCACGAGTCGACTTACAAACAAAAGAATGGGTGGTGAAACAGGTATTCCGGGCACTTCTTTTTTGGAAGCTGGATTAAAGATAACCCTTATCCTCTCTCCTCGGATGTCGTAGTAATTACGGTATAGATGTGCCGTAGTCTCGGAAGGCACGAGCAGCAGATCAACGCCACGAAGAACCCACCGAATAACCCAAAAAAGAAATGTTTTTTTATACGACCCGTTTTTATAAAACGACTCAAGCGGCTCTCTCGTCACGCCCCGCTCGAACGCCCACTCCCACAACCTATCTCCACCGATGCGGACCATAAACGGTTTGCCAGTAATGCGCGCTGCCACACGCGCCGCAAATCCTGCTGAAACAGCATCGTAAGCAAAAATAACATCCGCCTCACGTGCCGCGCGAAGCAGCCGCACGAGATACACAACGTGACGAATACCACGTGGAAAATGGCGCGCGTCCTTGAAGGATACGAGTCGAGTACGTACGGCATGCTGCGGCAAATCATGAACCGCATGCCACGCATGTGTTGCCGGACCGCCAGGATCCGGGGGGTAGATAGCCGCCGCAACAAGAACCCGCGGCATACGAGGCGTGCATGCGAATGCCCGCGTCTCCATATCGCGGGCCACCCGCATCCAGTCGTACCGTTCATGTGCGAGGGCAAAGCCAGTCTCTCGTATTCGCGAATAGAGCAAGGGGTCATCAATAAGCCGACGAACAGCGCGGGCGATACTTTCTGGATCCTTCACCGAGGAGAAAAGTCCTGTTTCCCCATCGGTCAAAAAGTCTGGAATACCTCCCACCGGAGTCGCGATGATAGGAAGCCCAGCCGCCATGGCTTCGAGAAATGAGCTACCCAAGCCCTCGGTCAATGACGGACGAATAAAAATATGCGCCTTTGTAAACAGCTCGGCCATTTCTGGGTGTGTCTTTGGTCCAAGAAAAAATACCCTGTCGGAAACTCCGAGCTTGGTTGCCAGCTCTTGAAGATACTGCCTCAGAACACCATCGCCGATAAGCCAGAAATGCACAGACACGGGAAGAAGCGGAAGGGCCCGAATGACGCTCTCAGGATCATTTTTCTCTACAAGACGACCTGTATGAATGAGGATGGTAGTGCCAGACTGGGTTGGCTGAACTTTCTTGAAAACAGAAAAATCAACACCGTTGGGAATCACAAAAACTGGGACACACGGATTATTCATACGCGCACGGCGGGCCAAATGCTCACTGAGCGCGGTAATACAGTCGGCTTTTCTAAATACAAGCCTATGCCAAGGACGAACAAATAGGCTGTACAAGAAACGATTCCCGCCTACGTATCGCATAAGATATTCTTCTTCGTCGCCTTCTTGCAGCGTCAAGACCAGACGTGTTTGGGGATACCACATTTTAACAAACGCCGCCGCGACGCTTGACTGGCTCGCCATCATAGACCAGAGAAGTGCAACCGGCTGACCAGCGAGCAATGCGCGCGCTTTCAAGAAACCGGTAATCGGCAGGAGGAACTTATCACCTGTTCTCGACCCGATTCCGACTCTATGCACAACAACACGTCCAATCTCTTCTTGCCGCGGCAAGGTCGGATCTATCTGTGCCGTTATAAGATGCCAATCATATTCCGGAAGACGATCAGTAATTTCTTTCACGGCGATCTCAGCCCCACTCGCAAAGGGATAGTATACTGTGGAAAAAATAACCGCGCGTTTTTTTGTTTGGGCTCTATCCATCGGGGTTTTATACACCCACCACCTCGAGAAGTGACGCCAGGGTTTCCTCTGGAATTTCAGGCATCTGAAGCGTTTCTTGTCGCATGAGTCCTGCAGGCTCTGGTCTCTCAAAAAAGCCAAGCCGTTCTGCTGTCATGGCGCGCACTGTATTCGCAGAGTCGCCAGTCACCGTAGGAAAATTCGTTGAAAAAACTCCTGGCGCGAGATGAGTAAGGACACTGTGCGACATCACTTCTTCGAAAATCTGGGCGTCCTTCGGATCAAGCTGGAAAAGACCGAGGGTGTGATGAGTACTCCGCAAAAGCTCGACAACCTCAGAGGTAAAGCCGGAAAGAGTATTGTCCGCCAGAGACAAAGCGATTCCTAGCGATGGGGCTTCTCGGATAAATCGAAGCAACGGTTTTACCCCAAGTGTAGAGAACGAATCAATGAAAACTGAGCTCTCTATAGGACCCTGCTCACTGTCTCTTGAAAGAGCCCGGTCGTATATGAGCAGAAGGAACTGCTCGCCCCAGAGGGCGGCCTCTTCACGACCGATCCGCTCCTCGGCTATATCTATGAGAACTACTGACGAAGAAGAAAGGTTTCTAAAGATAAAACCGGGAGGAATCTTTTCACCTTTCTGTGGTTGATACTGGACGAGATCTGATAGACGCGAGGAGGGCAACCGGCGGGAAATCTCCCGCACACCCTCGCCACCACAGTCTATAAAAAAAACAGGGAGTCCAGCCGCAGCATCCTGGAGGGCAATCGAGACGAGAGCCTGGGTCTTGCCCATCCCCTTCTTGCCTAAGAACAAAATTCCACGAAGTCTCTCTTCGAATTCCATGGTAAAGCGAAAGTTCTCCTTTCCTAATTCTAACTCTGCAAAAATAGTCTTCATGGAGTTTCATCAAGTGCCCCGCGAGTGTATACGTTCTTTGGATCCCACATCATCCACGAGGTGAGTCCGAGATCATACAGCGCCTGCTTCTGCTTCCGCACCAGCTCCGGCGTATACACGGCTCCCAAGTTAAAGTCTTGCAGCCACGCGCGAAGCTTCGTGGGAGTCGAGCTTGCGGCCTCCGTCCGTTCAATTCCTTTCTGCATAGCATACGTAATAATCTCGTATGGCACTGCTGCGGGGTTGGCGTGGCCATCAAATCCCGGCGGATAGTGAGACGGATACACCATGGGAGCAACGTAGTCAAAGTATGGAAGCGTGTTCTCAAGAACCTGACCAATACCGAGGTCATCGGTATTGGAGGTTGTCATTCCAAAAAGATCGGCGGACGTCACAATGCCGGTTCCCTCGAGCGAATCATGGAGGTAGCTAAAAAAATTCTTAAGCGCAACCGCTTTAGTCGTCGTGCCCGTAAGCGGGTACTTAATATCTTGCATGTTCCCATCGGACGGAAACCGAATATAGTCAAAATTTATTTCGTCGAATCCTATCGCATAGGCGTCCATGGAAAGAGCAGCGATCTCGTCCCAGTATTCCCGCGCGCTGACATCAACAAACGCGAGACCCTTTCGATCTCTCCATACCGTTCCGTCTTTTTTCTGCACAGCAAGCTCGGGATGAGCTCCGGCAAAGTGCGGGTCTTGGAACACGGTCACTCTGCCGATAACATAGATGTCATTGTCATGAAGCTCATTAACAAACTCACGCATATCATTCACGATGGAGCAATCAGGATTTGGTTTGTTGAATACCTGGTTTTCACGAGGAAAAAAAACGGCACCAGAATAGTCTTTGATATCAATGACCAGCGCATTTATCTCCGTTGCCGTTGCAAGGGCAATAAGTCGACTACGAAGCGAGGGCACGCCCGCGACACATGCGGTCATATACAGGGCACGAACTGGGTCTGGAGTGTCTCGATGTGTCACCCGGGGAGGCGTGGGAAATATTGGAATTGTTGTAGTAGCCAGCTCAAGGGCGGCCGGCGCATTCCAGACAACCGATGAGCCAAATCGTGGAAAAATAAAAAGCGCAGCAAGGACCGAAAGAAGTATTACCACAAACGCCAAAAAAAAATGCCTTGACTGTACTGAACTCTTATTTGTCATGTGACTCAGGAAATTCATCCTCGGCAAAGAACTCGTCTTGTTCGGAACTGCGAGAAGGGCGGGTCGACTCCGGTCGAGCCATGACAAACGAAAGGAGGACGACGCCGAGACCCGAAACAACCGTAATAGGTGTCTTGATCTGCTGAGGAAAACCTGTCCATGGCAGGATGGTAATCCAAGCGCCCAAAAGAAGAAGAAACCAGTTTTTCCAAAGCCTATTTTTCATTGCGCAAGTATAGCTAAAAATCGAGCTTTTTTCAATCCCTTAGCGGCCAGAAACGATGATCACGAACTCACCTCGTACAGTCTCCGGATGGGCCGTATAGTGGGCCTGGATTTCAGCCAAACTCCCCGCTCGATTCTCTTCAAAGACTTTCGTTATTTCGCGAGAAACGACCGCCAGTCTCTCGGAGCCGCAGTGTTGGAGCAAAGAATCTAATGTCTTCATAAATCGGTGAACCGATTCAAAAAAAACCACAGGGTGGGCTGATTCGGCAATCTCTCGAAACAACGTTTCTCGACCTTTCTTGTGCGGAAGAAAGCCAAGAAAAACAAACTCCGATGACGGTATGCCTGACACGGAAAGGGCTGCGGTGAGGGCACTCGGACCCGGAATAGCAACAATGGGTGCATCGGGGACCTCAGATCGGAAGAGCACACGTCTGAACTCCAGTCACGTAGAGATGTCGTA
>CAYJBK010000015.1:0-13255 GCA_964368365.1 uncultured Candidatus Saccharibacteria bacterium | reverse complement strand
CCCCCCCAACCATTTTTTTTTTTAATGATACGTCGACCACCGAGATCTACACTCTTTCACTACACGACGCTCTTCCGATCTAACGGCCAGCTCCAGATTTGTAAAGATAAAGAGATTAGGAATTATCCAACGTGGATTTTTGCTGACGGTAACCGAAAAACCGGCGAGGTCTCCCTCGCAGACCTTTCGACGGCTACTCAGTGTCCTCTTACCGCAACCGCTACCCAGTAATTCGTTCTCATGCCCTATACTGCATCAGTCACCACCCTTCTCGCCATACTCGTTGTTCTTGGTCAGATCGGCGCCGTTCTCTTGGTGGGGGCACTTCTTCTTCGACGGAACGAAACAGCGAAGAAGATGGTCTCCTTCGTCGGGCATCACGCGTATCAGATCGCATTTGTTGTGGCATTCGTGTCGACTGCTGGAAGTCTTCTTTATTCCGAAATCGCTGGATACAATCCCTGCAAGATGTGCTGGATTCAGCGTATATTTATGTACCCCCAGGTGCTCATTCTTGCAATAGGTGACAAGTACAAGGACCGTATGACCTCACTCCACGCGCTGACTCTCTCCGGTTTCGGTGCTGTGATCGCAGGCTACCATTATCTCCTTCAGTTAGGTATCGTCCCGGAGTTATCCTGCGGGGCAGTTGGTTTTTCAGAGAGCTGTTCCAAGCGATTTGTGATGACCTTTGGATACGTCACCATCCCGATGATGGCGCTTACCGGCTTTCTCATGATCTTTGTGGCAATGCTGGCGTATCGGAAAACTCACCGAGTGTAATTTCTGGAACGCACTATGATATGCTAGACGCACATGGACGCAGGTCAAAAAGTTACTTCCTTTAAGAAATTTCGCCAGTCGTTCGAGCAGTACGAGCGGCATCTTTCTGCTGCCGCAATCATCATTGCGCTTCTTATTGATACGGTTACCTTTGTCCGGATCGATCTCTATTTCACCCAGCTTCTTCTCGTAACGTATCTTTCCGTCGTCGGCACGGGGATAATCCTCATTAATTTAAGGGAAGAAGGTCGTGCATCATGGCTCTCGCCAGGGGCCTACTGGTGGCTTTTCGTTGCGGTCCAGTTTTCATTTGGAGGTCTCTTCGGAAGATTCCTTATCTATTACTCACGGAGTGGGTCTATTTTTACCAGCTGGCCTTTTCTGCTCCTTCTCGCAGTCCTTCTTATTGGAAATGAGTTTGCAAAGAAATATTATACCCGACTTGTGTTACAGGTGAGCTTCTTTTTTTTGTGCCTTTTTGCTTTTCTTATTTTCTTCATACCGATTCTCGTGGGAAAACTCGGTGCTTCAATTTTCTTTCTCTCGGGATTTGCCGCGCTTCTCATAATCTATGCCTTTCTCCGATTTCTCCTATTTCTGATACCGATGCGCACGAAGCCATATTGGAAGACGATCTGGGTGAGCATCGGGAGTATTTTTCTCACTGTGAACGCACTCTATATTCTCAATGTGATTCCTCCCATCCCACTCTCCCTTCGTGATGCCGGTATTTATCACTCGGTTGTGAGGACAGCACTGGGGTACCGGGCATCTCGTGAGGCGATTCCATACTCGCTTTTTTCGATTTACGATACTATCCATCTTCGTCCGGGTCAGTCAGTATATCTCTACTCCTCTGTTTTTGCGCCAACAAATTTTGATGCTTATGTGGTTCAGCAATGGCAGTATTACGACTACGAGAGGAAGGTGTGGGTGGATTCCAGTAGAATTCCTTTTCCTATTGTGGGTGGGCAGGATCGCGGATATCGGGGATACACACTCAAATCAAATCCTACAGAAGGCTTCTGGCGTGTCGACATAGAGACCGTTCAGGGTCAGATCATTGGTCAGATTGAGTTTAAGGTGGACCTCGTAGACGAGGAACCTGAGCTGGTCGTTGAAGATCTTTAGTTACACACAATGAAGCCAGAAATCGAGGCAAAATTTACAGATATAGACGTCGATACATTCCGAGCAAAGCTCGGCGCGTCCGGAGCGACGTTGATACACGGGGAGCTCTCGATGCGTCGAAAAAACTTCGACTATCCCGATATGCGCCTTCAGAAGAAGGCTGGCTGGATTCGTGTCCGAGACGAGGGGACGCAGGTTACGCTCAGTTATAAGCAGCTCAACGAGCGAACTCTTTTGGGGACCGAGGAAGTGTCGTGCGTGGTTGATGATTTCGATGCGGCGTGCGAATTCTTGAGCTCCATCGGCTTGGTTCAAAAGGCCCACCAAGAAACACGACGCGAACGATGGGAGTTGGGTGGAGTTGAAGTGACGATCGATACGTGGCCCTGGATTCCCACATTCGTCGAGTTTGAGGCGGGGACCGAAGATGCCCTCAAGGAAGCGGTGGAAAAGATCGGTTTTGATATTTCAAAGGCCCTCTACGGAAGCGTAGAGAATGTATATCAGATGCACTATGACTTTACCGAAGACGAGATCGACTCGTGGTCGGAAATACTGTTCGTCCCAGAGCCAGCATGGCTCTTGGCCAAAAGGCGGCAGAGTTAATCCCAGGCAAAACCGATGATGGAGGCCTGGCCTCCATCATGACGTTTGGGGTTTTGGATGCTCGTGAATAGTGAGTTGACGTGTAGTATACTGAGACAAATAATTTTCACACAAGTGTATAACTCATTTTTATGCTCTCTAGGGGGATTTCGAACTGTCTTCCGCGAGGAGCGAAATTTTAAAATAGAGGTTGGAGCTGGCGCCCTGATTCTTGCATCTGCCTGTATAGTTGATTTTTCATGGATTGAGCGAGCCCTGCTTCTCGTGGCGGTTTTTACTGTCATTGCCGCAGAGATTATAAATACAACTCTCGAAGATTTATGCGACAAAGTTGAGCCAGGTCATGATCCGACCATTGGAAAAATAAAAGATATGATGGCGGCGTATGTTCTCGTAAGCGTCGTCGGGGCAGTTCTTTTGGGGGTGACGGTTTACGCCAACCATTACCTGTAAGCATTTCACTGCTACGCCGTTTCTCTGGTAGTAGGTTTACGCGAGTGATACACTATATCTATGGATGGAGTTTTGAAATCAGATATTTTCTTCTTTATAACCTCGCTTGCCGTGATAGGAATAAGCGTTGCGGCGCTTTTCTTGATGTACCAGATACATCGACTTCTCAAGGAGATTCACGCGATTGCGAGACATACACGCCAGGGGACCGCATGGCTTCTTGAAGATTTTGACGAAATGAGAGAGGCCGTGCGGGAGAAAGGGTTGCGTCTGAGGTTCTTGCTCAACTTTTTTCGCGGGCTTTTCGAGCAGTATGAGAGACCACGAAGGAGATCTCGTCGGGAGGAAGTGATCGACGACGGTGATATTGATGATTTAGACGAGTAACCAGCAAACGAACATGAATATAGAAAACACACAGCGAGGAAAGGGAAAAATGGCAGTGGGGCTCGGATTGGGTGTCGCTGCGCTTGCTGCCGCTGCTGCGGGTGCTTATTTTCTCTATGGAAAAGATGGTGCCAAGAATCGTAAAAAAATTCAGGCGTGGTCTCTTAAAATGAAGGCGGACGTCATGGAAAAGATCGAGAAGCTGAACGATCTCAGTGAGGACTCCTACAACGCGGTTATCGACCAGGTGTCGCGTCAATACGCCAAGCTCAAAAGCATCGATACTTCAGAGCTAGAAGCACTCACGCGCGACCTCAAGCGACACTGGAAAAATATAAAGCGAGACGTTCTTTTCCCCGCGGACAAAAAGAAGAAACAGCGATGATACGCTATGGTTTCTGATACTACCCTCGCAGCAGCATTTATAGGCGGAGTCATTTCATTTCTTTCTCCCTGCGTCTTGCCGATTCTTCCTGGATTCCTTTCATATCTTGCGGGCGTCTCGGTTCTGGATTCAGAGAATCATAGGCGTGACACATTCCTGGCAAGCCTTTTCTTTGTCCTGGGTTTTTCGTTTGTTTTTTCGATTCTAGGTGTGCTGCTCAATACGCTCACGGCCTCCTTGGGAGACGTGATTCAGCTTTGGCTTTCCCGTCTTGGTGGCATCATCATAATTCTCTTCGGCCTCTTCCTTATGAAGCTGATTCGTATTCCGTATCTGGAACGCGAGCACCGCATTGCCGTACACTCCGGGAGTCGTTCAAAGTACGCTACCTCGTTTCTTTTCGGGGCTGCCTTTGCGGCAGGGTGGTCGCCCTGCGTGGGTGCAGTCTTAGGTGCAATTCTCACTATTGCAGCTTCAAACCCCGGTTCTGGGAGCGTACTCCTCTTTACCTATTCCTTGGGACTGGGACTCCCATTTCTTCTTGTGGGATTCTTTGCCTCTCGCGCCAGCTCGGTTATAGAAAGGATTGTGCCGTATCTCCAGTATGTTTCTATTGCGTTTGGTGCGATTCTTGTCGCACTCGGCGTCCTTGCATTCACACAGAGTCTTAACCTTCTGGCCAACTTTGATATACTGAATCAGTATCTCATCTCAGAATAATTCAACACATGCTTCGAGAAGACCCGACAAAAAAAGTTCTGCTTGCGCTCGTCCTTCTTATTATTGTGGGTGCGATTGGCTACCTTGACTCACTGAGAGCAGATCGAGTACCAGCAAGCGACGCAGCTCCCGGGGAAGCTATAGCGCGTGAGGATGCGGCTCGGAAGGCGCTGCGATACACGCCTGCCCAAGAGTTCAGAGCGCCCGGCCGCTTTCTGAATTCGCAGCCGTTCACGCTCCAGAGCTTTATAGGAAAAAAGGTTATCCTTCTCGATTTTTGGACGTATTCATGTATTAACTGTCAGCGCACGACGCCCTACCTTAATGCATGGTGGCAGAAATATAAGGACAGCGGGCTTGTGATCATAGGCATGCATACGCCAGAATTTGCGTTTGAGAGGGAGTACGAGAATGTGCTCGCCGCTGTGCGGAAGTTTAGAATTCAGTATCCCGTTGTGCAAGACAACGATTTCGGAACGTGGAATGCGTATCAGAACCGGTACTGGCCGCGAAAATATCTCATAGATATTGATGGATTCGTGGTCTACGACCACATCGGAGAAGGGGGATACGAGGAGACAGAACAGAAAATCCAGGAACTTCTTGTAGAACGAGCAGATGCGCTAAAAGAAAATTTGGATGTGCCTACTGGTGCGGTATCTCCCGGAGACATGGTGACTATGGAAGGCTCAAAGATCGGAAGTCCGGAAACCTACTTTGGCGCGGATCGGAACACCTTTCTTGCGAATGGAGAGCAGCAGCAAGTTGGAGTTCAGCCCCTTACGCTTCCCGAGAGGATCGAGCCCAACAAGCTCTATCTCGAAGGAAATTGGGGCTTTCGTGAAGAATTTGCACATGTAACGAAGGCTCCCGCGAAGATCGTATATAAATATTCCGCAAAGAGTGTGTATTTTGTGGCAAGTGCTGAGCGGGCGATAACGATACAGCTGCTCATCGATGGAAAACCGATATCGCCTGATTTTATGGGTGGAGATGTAGCCTCGGATGGCACGGTGACCGTGAAGGAAGACCGGCTCTATAAGCTTGTGGAAAATAAGGCGGGTTACGGCGAACACACACTCGAAATCATAATTCCTAGAGCGGGTCTGCGGGCCTTTACCTTTACCTTCGGGTAAGCTATGCCAGATACAGCTGAGAAACAAGAGCAGCGTGAGACCCACGAGCCTTCGTATGAGGATTTGGAGCTAGAAAGGGAGGAAATTTTAAGGAAGTATCAAGAGTTTTTTGAAAATTCAAATGCTGTATTGAGTGCAGATAATGAGTATCTTTTTACCCGGATACTAGAGTCCTCACTTCACGACGGCATAGAGCTTGCTCGGCGCATTGACCTAGACTTCAGACAAGCATTTGCGCTCAGTGGTTTCATTGCTAAGCACCGACGTTTTTCTGTGCTGTATAGCAACAAGCTCGCCGAGCTTAAGGACGTTAATCCTAGTCTCAGGCTCGGAGATGAGGCACACCATATTCAGAGGTTGCTTCAGCTTCAGAAAGCCTTGCCTCCGTCTAAAGACAAAGAGCAAGCTTCTCCTGAGAGCCGCGATCTCTATGCGCTGATCAATCGACACTATGGATATTTTCTCAGCAAGAGACGTCTCGAACGGCCCGAACCGCCGGAACGTACGCACTCGAAGGCCGAATATGTCGGCGAAGAGGCTCTTCAAAAACGTTATTTTGCATACGAGTCTCACTATTATCCTCGGGAGACGAAGCAGCTTCTCGTCGATCTGATACATGAGCAGATTACGGATCCTGCGGCCCAGGAGAGTGCTCTCGAAAAGCTTGATCTTCCGGACTGGGAGATCCATTTTCTCGCATGGAGCCCGCTCTATGTACGGGGGTTGGCAAAGGATCTGGGTATAGATCGCAGGAGTCCAGAGGTTAAAAAACGCTTCGAGAAACTTCGGTACAAAGAAGATTTCTGGAACGAGTGGAAGGCGCATGAGGCAAAAAAGGGCCTTCAGAAAGAGATTGCTGAGAGCTTGGTTCGGCGGGGTTTCAAGGAAGGCACGGACTTTGAGCTTGTTTTTGACGAGGCTGACGCACACTGGAGGGTTGAAGACAAGACGAGCAGCTCCACAGACCTTGATCCAGAAAACTTTCGTAAGTATCAGGAACCGGAGAAAGGAGGCGGGGACGCCTTTTTAGAACTTGAGTTTGATGGAACCATAGTCGAGAAACACAGAGACCCTGAGTATGCACGATTTCCCGATGGGTTTGAGACTGATACATATACAGATATTTCTGATATCCGTACTACGGAAAAGGGAACTAAGATCATGCGGGTTAAGCCCTTGTCGGGAGGACAGTACAAACTTGTGGTCAACGGCCGTGAGATCGATGTGGGAGAGGAGTGGTCTGCGCGAGACGATTTCTGTGAGATTGAAGGCTCTGTGTACTGGATAGGAGTGCGTTCTGACCTTTCATGCGCGCTCTTTAAGGACGCTATGCTTCTTCGTCCCGTATCTGATGACGTCGATTTGTATAGGGTTGGAACTTCTCTTGCGTATACGGAAAAAGACAATGATGGGCTAACGTGGGTTCGGATTGGATCCAAGGTGCATGGACCATACTTTGAGATACAAAGAGAGCGCTCTAACTCAAAAGAGCTAGGGCTCCTGTTGGTACAAGATCTTACTGGATATTTTCAACTTTTTGATACTGCTACCGGAGAGGCAACGGATTATATAGCAGAGCAGGCACGCTCGGTCGATGAGTTTGTGAATACCGAAAACGGTCCTGTATTTAGGATAGGCAAGAAATTGAGCGTTAGCGGATCGGTCGTCGATAAAGACTTTAACGAAATAGAACCGTTTGTGCTCGGGCATCTCTATCCGAGCTATCAGGGAAAGCTTACATTTACCGACACCGATTCACAGACCAAAAACATAGAGTTTGGGGGTGTTGTAAAACGTCACCATGCGTTAAACATGCGTGTCGTCGGTGGTTTTAATGACGATCTTTTTTACTGGTATCGTGAGCCCGGAAACGGCAACATAATTCTTGCTTCATTTGCTTCGGGAGAAATTGATGTTACTCAGAATTTCGGAATTCAGGATACGGAAAAAATCCGCATGGCCGGAGGAAAGATATTTATGTCTGACATGAGAGATTCTCTCTACGAGTTTTCGCCCGACGTTGATTTGCTAAAGCATGAGGAGAAGAAGCTCCACCTCCTAAATGCCCTGGAGAAGAAGAACGCCTTTGTTATCCAAAACTATTTTGATACGTATTATCCCGGTCAACAGCGCACCTCGACTGCATATGGAGAAGCGCATGTGCTGGCCGATCACTTCGAGGGGATACAGGAGCTTGTGCATAAGAAGCCGGAACTCTTTCTCTCCACACTGCCAGCTAAGAAGGATGTGCTTACTGATCGGTTTATTGAAGAGCTCGTTTTTTCGCAGTACCCAGGTCTTAAGGAAAAGGTGCGTCCGCCGTTTCGGAGAAGTGATTTTGCGAAGAAGGAGTGGTCCATTGGAGACGGAACCGAAGGCGAAATACGGGATGGAGACCCCCGGGAGAAAAATGTGGTTGAAATGATACACCTTCGTGAACCAGTTCATGAATTTCTTTCTACGGCTACCTACAGCGCATATCGTGGCGGTCTCTGGCAGCATCTTGAGCTGCCTGTCGACGACAGACCCGTTGGTCTTACTCGAGAAGTGACCGCAGAGATTAGAGCTTTCCGACCCGGCAGCGAGCTCGTTCTTCCCAAGACTCCCACAGGCAAGATCGTGCGCGAACGAATACGAGCGCTCATGCCGGGTGACAAGGAGGAGGTGCTTATGCCCACGGTAGACTCACTGCACGATGCTCGCGTTACCGTGCCACATCGTGCGCGAAGCGTAATGTACTCTCAGACTGTTGAAGATATCCCTTTCGTTCCTACTGACGCTCTTGATACCCAAGCATACGAACGTTTTAAAAATGAATATACCCGAAGATTTGGAGATGGGATTGCGGAAGAGCTCGCTGAACTACCAGGAGAGCTGGATTCCTTCATCGATTCTCTTCTCAATAAGTTACCCCTTGAAAAGATGGAGGCCATAGAGTCATTCGTGCGCAGGGTTGGAGTATACGATTTTAACAATGGCCCCGAGATCCAATTTAGAAAGAAAGATCTGCGTCTTCAAGATACGATTCTTTTCATGGAAGAGCGCCTGAAGGAGCTTAAAAGTACTGAACATGATAAAAACTTCACCGGTAAGAGATACGCAGGGGTGTGTTCTGACTTTGCCAAGCTCACTGCTGTGCTTCTTCGAAAAGCGGGTCTCATGTCAGGTATTAGCAGTGGTTTCCGGCCAACGCCAGGAGAAGTAGTGATTACAAACAAAAACGCACATGCAGTAGCCTTCGCACTCTGGCCATCCGGCGAAGGGAAATGCAAATTAATCTTGCTTGACGGTACTCCGGGAGGGCTGAGTGAGGCCGAGGACAAGCTTCTGAAAGACTTTCGTATGATGGGTCTCGGAGAACGCGCAAAGGAAATCCAGAAGAGAAAGATTATCACGACAGAAGATGCAGAGCGTCAACTTGAGGAGCTTGAGAAGCGTCTTGGGACGCTCGATCCTCTCTCAATTCGTCTCATGCAGAACGGCCAACTCGAAGAAGTGCTCAATGTGGTGCTTGCTGGAGTTACGGAATCTCACATTGGTATCATTGGAAGGATTTTGAACGCATCGCGGTATGCCGGGTTTGATCTCCGGGAATTGGACTCTTTCACTCTTGATACGCGGCTACGGTATCAGAAGTTTCTCGAAGAGGAGATTCAGGAGGAGCGGCAGCTAGGCTTTCTACATGACGAGGCAGCGGGGGAGAAGCTGTTTCGACTTCTCGAGTCTTTTGTCTCGCGGTACGAAAAGGATACAGGTGTGGCCGGGAGAGAGCAGGCGCTTCAGATACTCGACCATGTACTCGACAGCAGTAGCAAGCACCTGAACCGGCTAGAAGCCCGAAGCATGGCCGTGGTAATTACCTATCTCCGGGGGCGAAATATGTCGGGCAGAGCATAGCCCCGACCCTTGACTTTACGGGGGATTGGGTGTATACTGCTAGTCGTGTAAGTATTCTCGTGCGGTTTTCGTAAGTTGAGGCGTTGAGCTTAAACTTGAAAAACGAGGAGAAAGGCTACAAGGTCATTATAAAAAGTTTAAGTTAAACGCACAGTATGGCAAAGAAATTGTACGTCGGCGGCATTGCATATGCCACGACACAGGACGGCCTTCGCGATTATTTCGCACAGGCTGGCCAGGTTACATCAGCATCTATCATCATGGATAAGATGACTGGTCGATCAAAGGGTTTTGGTTTCGTTGAAATGTCAACGGACGAAGAGGCAGCAAACGCAGTTACCATGTTCAATGGTAAGGAGTTTGATGGCCGCGTTCTTACAGTCAACGAGGCACGTCCTCTCGAGCCTCGCGCTCCACGCCAAGGCGGTGGAAACGGTGGTTTTGGCGGAGGTAACTCTCGCCAGAGCTGGTAATACAGCTTTGAGCAGAAACGATCTCGACGAAAGTCGGGGTCGTTTTTGTTTTTGGGTATCGAAAAGTGTATAATTTGTAACATGAATTTTCTATCACGTTACACCCGTATCCAAAAGATCGGGCTTCTTTTAATAAGTATCGCAGTCGTTTTAGGGGTCGGCTACTTCTTTAGTGGAAGCGAGACGATCAAACGCTTTTTTCCCAAGGCTGCGTATCAAGAAACATATCAGCTCGTTCCGAATTCAGTTTCTCTACACGCCTCTATTCCAATAACGCTGCCAAAGGGTGCAACCCTCACGCCAAAGGAGGCTGAGACGGCAGTAGTTTTCACACCTCAACTTGCCGGGAAAATGGTGGCCTCGGATGATGAGCGCGTTTTGATCTTTGAGCCCGCTGAGGCGCTGACACGAGGAGATCAGTACACCGTTGCCCTCACTCTCGGCGAGGGAACAGTCCAGAAGAATTTCATTGTCGACGAAGACCCTAAGGTGCTTGCGGTATTTCCAAAGCCAGATGCTGAGGCTCCCGAGAATTCAACCGTCTCGGTTGTTTTCAATAGGCCCATGGTTCCGCTCACAACGCTTGATGAGCTAAAAAAGGAGGAGATTCCTGTGGAGCTCCGACCGGCAACTCCAGGTGCCTTTAAATGGATCTCCACGCGGATACTTCAGTTCGTTCCCGAAAAACGTCTCGTGCGCTCACAAAAATACACCGTTTCTATAAAGAATGGATTTACTTCACTTGACGGCCTTCCTGTTCCTCCAGCCGAATACTCATTTACAACGAGATCACTGCGGTTTGAGGGGACTGGCATTCATCACGAAGGGACAACTGTTCATAGTGAGCCTATCCTTCTACGTTTTAACCAGCCGGTCGATCTGGAAAGAACCCGCTCACGCATTACTGTTTCAAATAACACAACTGGCCAGCCCACTGCTTTCGTAGCCGAATACGGAATCCGGAGCGTCTACAATGAAAAGACCAGCGAGTACGAGGAATATACCGACAAGTCAGCTCTCTCTATCTATAATGCGAAGGATAGTCATGGTCGAGAGAAGCTCTGGGACGCGGAAACTACGTATGTGGCAGAGGTGCGTGGAGCGGTTCCGCAAGAAGGCGATATTTCCTTGGAGGAGACACGAACTGTAGTTGCGGTCGTTCCATCCTACATAGCAGGCGTGCGAGCAACGTCGCCGCGCTCGGCCCTCGTTTCTCAGGATCTCTTTGATCCAGAGGGGAAACTTGTCATAGAATTCTATGAGGATATCGACAAGGACAGATCATCCCTATCTGCGCCGGGCCTCGCGTCCATTGAATATGGAGAGAAGTGTGAGGCCTCTGACGAGTACGACTACTATTATAGCTCGAGCAACTGTACAAAGATTCCTGACAAAAGCAGGCTCCTTCTGTCATTCAAGGGCACCCGCCTGGAGCGAGGACAGGAGGTCACCGTGGAATTTAAAAAACTTGTCGACTCACATGGTATAACCATAAATCCGCAAATTCTTACTCGTACGGCGCGAGTATTTCCTCAGCTTCAGATTATAAAAACAGTGCCGAGCGACACACCAGGCATTGGCTCAGTGCGGCAAATTGCAGTCTGCACCAATTCACCGCTCAAGCAACCAAGAGACGAGGAATTTTACTCAAGGGTCACCGCAAATCAACAGATTGGCAAGTGGAATTGGGGCAATGGTCGCCTCATAACGTACCAGGATGTTACCTATGCCAAATGTGCGATAGGCGAGTATGAAACGACGATATACTATAGCCTCATTCCGGATACTCAGTATCAGATTTCTCTCCGACTTGAGGACCACTTTGGGCAAGACGCAAGCGAGGCGGTTTCCTTTACAACAGAAAGTCTTCCGAATATATATCGAAAAGTATCCTCTCTGCAGAAGGACTACAGCGTAACGACCCCAGAAAAAACAAAGCTTACTTACGCGGCTGAAAACTTGGAATATGTGGATGTGCACGCCTGTCAGGTGTCTCCCGTCACCATGCTCGGATACCTCGACTACGGGAAAAAACCAGGGAGCGCAACGCCTGGTGAGAGTTTGCCATGCACGAAAGTATACACGAAACGCATCGAACTTCCGCGCACCTACTGGACAAAGAACTACTTCCAGCTCAGTCTCTCTGAGATTGTTCCCGGTGGCGCCCTTGGCCACTACGTGGTAACTCTCAGTCACCCAGAGCTACGTGATGAGCGATACGACTATGAGGCGCGTCGGAATGTTCCTGGTGAGCGTATCTACCCGCACACATTTCTTAGTGTTACACGGCTCGCAGTTCAGACAAAAAATATAAATGTGGCATCGTACGGACAAGTGGATGCTTCAAATGGAACACTTCTTGCCAAGACCAGCGGGAACCTCTACTGGGTTTCACAAATAGGAACGCTCCTTCCTGTCTCTGGAGCACGGGTGGATCTCTACGAAAGCGTGCGGTGCATTGATTGCCCAACTGATGTATTAAAGCGTGTCGCCGGCGGCACCACCGGTGCGGACGGTGTAGCTCGTACGAGTGTATACGACAATCTATTCGGCGTCGTTGTTTCGTCCGGAGCCGACTCCGCGATCGTTTCAGAAACATACGACAAGTTCGAATACGGATACGGCCAGGCTCCCGCGATACGCACGTACATCTACACAGATCGACCGATCTACCGTCCTGGAAACGAGGTCTCGTTCAAAGGACTTACGCGCCTCGGGTATGATGGTGACTATGAGATCTGGAGACAGAAACCCGCACAGGTTCGCATCGTGAACGCGCGCGGTGAGGAGGTGGCAAACCAAACGCTCACGATCAGTGAGTACGGAACATTTGATTCAAAGATTACACTTGATGCCAATGCGCCGCTCGGAAGTTATCGCATTGAAGGTGCGGGCGGGTATGGATATTTTGACGTAGAGGAATATAAGCCAGCTGCATTCAAGGTGGAAATGCAGGGAACTAAGGAGGAGTACATCGCTGGCGATACGCTCTCTATGAATGTTTCCGCGGACTACTATTTCGGTGTGCCCGTAGAAAAAGGTGATGTGGAATACTCCATAGTAAGTCAGGACTACTACTTCGATCGATATCAGGATGAATACTTTAACTTTGGTACTGGCTGGTACTACTCATCGTATGGAGACTATGGAGATAGCTTTTCTACGCGCGGAAAGATCTTTCTTGACGAGAAAGGGAAGGGCGTCATTTCTGAAAAACTTGATTTTGGAAAACTTTTTAAGGACGACGCGGCAAAGAAAAGCAAGATATTCGTCATCCGGGCAAC
>CAYJBK010000014.1:12395-13262 GCA_964368365.1 uncultured Candidatus Saccharibacteria bacterium | reverse complement strand
CCAACATCTCATATCGAGGTGTTATTACCGAGAGCGAGCCGTATAAGCCCCTCACACATGGGTTCCGGCGTGCAGTGGGCCGCAACAATGCTGGACTTCTCACTACTCGTCACAAGGGAGGTGGCCACAAGCGTCTCTACCGCGACGTTGATTTTTCGTACTCAAAGAAAGATATCACTGCTCGTATTGATACGGTTGAATATGACCCAAACCGATCGTCATTCATCTCTCTCGTAACCTATAAAGATGGCGAGAAACGGTATGTGCTTACACCAGGAAGCATGACTGTCGGTGACACATTTATCGTTTCAGAAATGGCCGATGTGCGCCCAGGTAACCGTCTTCCACTCAGAAAGATCGCGGTGGGTACGCAGGTTTTCAACGTTGAGACCCATCCTATGGGTGGTGCTAAGCTTGTGCGCTCCGCCGGTACGTTTGCTGAAGTGCTTTCAAACGATGCAGGGTACTCTAACCTCAAGATGCCTTCCGGCGAGGTCCGCAAGGTTCCTGAGAGCGCATGGGCAACTGTCGGAGCTCTCGGAAACGAGCAGTATAATTTGCAAAATTACGGTAAGGCAGGCCGCTCGCGCTGGAAGGGCATTCGCCCTACTGTTCGTGGTACTGCCATGAACCCAGTAGACCATCCTTATGGTGGTGGTGAAGGACGCCAGGGCCGTGGCACTCGCCGCGCTAAGAGTAAGTGGGGTAAGCCAACCGGTGGCGTGAAGACACGAACGCCAAAGAAATACTCGAATGTTTTCCGTGTCAGCCGCCGACCAAAGCGCCTCCGAAAGGGATAGTCATGATCTTCAAACCACCCGCCATCTGGCGGGTGGTTTTTTTGATTATCCCCAGACCAAAAGACGG
>CAYJBK010000014.1:10516-12385 GCA_964368365.1 uncultured Candidatus Saccharibacteria bacterium | reverse complement strand
TACTCCAGTGAAAAAATATCTTGTCGGACTTCTTTTTGTCGGAATTTTCGCTTTCGGTTTTGGCGGGGCAGCAAAGGCGCTGACAACAGAGGAGTTGGAAGCACTCATTAAGTCCCTTACGGCACAGCTTGCAACGCTTCAGACTCAGCTTAAGGCTCAGCAGAAAACGCAGACGTTTTGTCATACCTTCAACCGAGATCTTTCGTTTGGCAGTTCTGGCGAAGAAGTGAAGGCACTTAACACGGCTCTTGGTCAGAGCGGTTTTAGTACGAATGGCGACTCGATTTTTGGTGAAGACACCGCTGCAGACGTGGTGTCTTTTCAAGCTAAACATGGTATTCGTCAGACGGGTTACGTGGGACCACTTACTCGCGCAAAGCTAAATGCGCTATATGCATGTAGTAAGACCGGTGCCTCAAGTACGACGAATACTGCCGTGACAAAGACCCCAGTGCTCCCAGCCGTTCCAGTATCGCCGCCGTCACGAGTACTTCCAATTCCTGCGCGTACGCCAGCGACTGTGCCAACACATGTAAAGCTGGCCTATACGTCTTCGCTTAATTCGGGATCGCTCACGGCTTTTCTCGTCGCTGATCCAAAGAACAATACGGTGACCTCGTGGCGAGTCAGCGTGGACTGCCCTCTGAACAAAAGTGTCTCGGTTACTTTAAAAGGCGGACAAAATCTTTGTAATTCCTTTATAGATGTGCCCATTTCCGCTGTTGCTGACTTTGGTTCCGACTATGCCCTTTTTACTGCGCCGGTTACGAACGATTCTGGAGAGACCGCTACGATACAGGTAAATTTGTACGCCATGGACCCTGGGGGTAATTTGCTTGGAAACGATAAAGCATCTGTGCTTGTTTCGCCGCTTGACCGGCCCGCTATAACTGTTTCGTCTCCGAAGTTTGGAAATACGCTCACTGTGGGAAAAACATACACCATTGGTTGGGCGGGAACACGGATAACTGGAGTTACGCAGATTCAGCTCTGGCGTTCGAAACGCTCGGACTTTAATAACTTTGCTGCTGACGGAGGTGCTACTACCGTCGCGACCGCTCTCGTATCTTCGCTCCCGCAGACGACCGCGAATGACATGCGTATTTCTCCGCTTCCGCCGACGGGAACGTACATCTGGCAGGTGCCCGATCTCTGTACGAGCTGCTATCAGTTCAATATGATAAAGGTTTTGGGGAATGACGGAGTGATTGGAGAGAGTGGAACGTTCGCGATAACCACTTCAGAGGCAGTAATAGCTCCTGCAGTTGTGACTGTGCAGTCATTCTCGCAGCCCGGGAATATGATCGTAGCGTCTGGGGCTACGGGAGTTCATTTCACGCGATTTACGGTCGCCGCAACTGACGCTGCGGACGTAGATATAAACGGTTTTTTTGTCGAGCAGCAGGGGTTGAGTGGTAGTTCTGTGTTTGAGAGCGTCGGTATAACGAATGAGTTTGGTACGACTCTGGGTTCGTTCCAGTCTTTTGGGAGCGGACGCCTCGTTACGATAGGTGGGTCACTCCGAGTTCCTCGGGGGACCACGAGAGATTTCACACTAGTAGGGAATATGGCATCAGGGGCGAATGCCGCTGTTGGTCAGTTTGCTCAGCTTGCTCTTGTGGGCGTGGCGACGAATGCCACGGTTTCTGGGTCTCTTCCAGTGCGCGGTGCCGTCCATACATTCAATACGACCCGGGTTCCAGCAATAGTTTCTGCTCATGCTGGATTTGATTCCTCGATTGCGAGGAGTATACCCTCGGGAACACAAAGCGTGGAGTTGTCTCGTCCAAGTTTTATTGCTGGCCCTGGCGAGAATATTAAGATTCAAGCTATTCGCTGGAAACAAACAGGTAGCGCAACGACCGATGA
>CAYJBK010000014.1:9666-10506 GCA_964368365.1 uncultured Candidatus Saccharibacteria bacterium | reverse complement strand
CTCGATAACACCGACACCAGGGTCTAGATACTATACGGTAGTTTTTCCTAGTGGTGTTTCAATCTTTAGAAATGGGCGAGCCGAGTTTGCTTTATATGCGGACCTCGTGGGCCCATCGGGTCGCACTGTGAAATTCGACATCCCAAATCCCGAGTCAGATCTTCTTCTTGCGGGTGATCCATCGGGGGAGGTGGTAACGATTCAGTACGGCACGGAATCTGATCCAGCTGGTGCTCGGGCTGCTGCGACGAATGGAACGCCCTGGTATAGCGGAGCGCTGGTAACTATTCAGTAGGAGCCGATTCTATGATCTTCAAACCACCCGCCATCCGGCGGGTGGTTTTTGTATTGTGCGGCTATTGGCGTTTTTGGTATACTTTCTCTATGAAAAATTCTGCTGAAATGTTTGATGCTGGAGTCGATGTATCTGCTGAGGCAACAGAGAGAACGAGGACTGAAGAGATCGAGGCGCAATTCAAGACTTTTTATGGAAAGATCAATAACGTTCCGGGCCACAAGGAGTTTACACCTGCGCTCGAGATGCTTGAGAAATATGATATTGGTGCCGAGGGTGGTCTTTACCGGGGAGAACCGATGCGTCATCTCAGTGACGAAGATCGCGTCGAGATCATGGGGGTTGTTACTGAGCTTAAGACTTCACTTGATAAGCAGGATGCCCGTGGCGTAGATAAGGCGCTTTCAGAATTTGAATTAGGCAGACTCAAGGCTTTTGATGCATCTTTTTCTACTCGCATGGAGGCGAACGCACAGGATGCTCTCATCGGAAAAGCCGGCGACAAGGCAGACGCCCAGATCGGAAGAGCGGCGTGTTGGGGAAGC
>CAYJBK010000014.1:0-9656 GCA_964368365.1 uncultured Candidatus Saccharibacteria bacterium | reverse complement strand
CGGAGATGGCACGAAGAGGGTATTAAGTACGAACTTGAGCGGAGAGACGACGGCTACCGACACGACCTCCGAAGCGACGTTTTTGATAGGTTTGTTGACGCAAACAGAGTTCCCGAGCGGACCGCTGATGAAGCCTGGATTCGTCTCTCGGCGTTGCCAGATAAGGAGCTTGGCTTTGAGCTTGCAACATGGATCAAAGATACAAACGGCGAACATAAGACTGAGGCGCTCCACTTTCTTGCTCGAGCGATAGAGCATCGATTCAGGGTCTCATTTGCGCGTACGGATGGTCCAACAGCCCCTGTTTTAGGGCGGTATTCGTCCATCACAATGCCCTTCTTTAAGCAGCCTCAAGTGTAGTCGTTCGGTGTAAAAATGAAACGACCCGGGCAGTGGCATGCTGCTCGGGTCTTTTCCGAATCCTGAGTCGCTCGGTGCTTGGGGGCACCTAGCGGCGGGGCGTAGGGCTTGGGGACGGAGGTGCGGGCAGATACCTCCAGGCGTGTCCGCTGGACTCTGGCTCGAGGTATTCCCCCTCAGCCCGGTAGAGTCCGATCTGCTCGCCCTTCAGTACTGTCGAGACCGTCTGCCAGTCGGGATGGTGTTCCTTGACCGTGATGACTTTTCGGGCGGCGGTTCCTTGAAGAACCAGGACTCGACTCGCCGCCCCTTCGGAGAAGCTGGTCTCGAGCACGGTCCAGAACACCGCGCTGGGCCTCTCGATTTTTTTCTGAGGCCCCTTGTTCGTGCAGGTGGCGCCGAAGAGCATGATCGAGAGGAGTCCGGCGACGACCATGGCGATCTCACGCGGCTCCATCTTGAAAGGAGGATCGGCCTCCTCTTCGCCGGGAACTGGAACTAGATTGGAAATCTTGGTGTTTCTCATCGAGCACTCCTTTCCGCCACGGGTTTGGACGGGGTCTTGTCGTAGGGGTTGAACCATGTTCCGTAGATCATGAAGACCGTGAAGCCTCCGAGGAGGATCGCGATCAGGAAGATTCGTACGATTTCTTCCGACCTGGACCGTTCGCCCGTTGGTCGTTTAGCGCACATCTCGTCTCCTTGGTGAGAACTTTAGGGCGAACCCAGGTTAGGGACGCAACTCTGCATACTGTTAGACCATGATTTTGACTTAAATGCAAGCTTTGTGTGGGGTTGCCCCGACACCCGAAAATGGCCCTAGTTGACATTTAACTCCTGTTTGCTAGTATATCCTTCAAGCTCTTCGTGAGAGCTCTTTATTTTCAAATGGCACGATCGCTCAAAAAAGGACCTTTTGTAGAGCCACGGCTCCTCAAAAAAATAGAAGGTAAGCGGGCAGATAGTACGCCCGTTATTCGCACGTGGTCACGAAGAAGCCAGATCTCACCTGAAATGATTGGGTTCCGCTTTGAGGTGCACAACGGAAAGGCGTTTATCGAGGTGCTTGCCACAGAAGACATGGTGGGTCACCGTTTGGGCGAGTTTGCGCCTACCCGCAAGTTCGTACGTCACGGAGGAAAGATGCAGAAGGAGCTTGAGACCAAGGCCAAGGAGGCGGAGGTGGCCGCAGCGCAAGCTGCGAAGGCAGCTCCTGCTGCAGCTGCAGGAGGAGCAAAGAAATAATTTCAATACTGAACTTGTATGGCCACAATTACCGCACAACTTTCGAACTACACCCAGTCGCCGCGAAAGGTTCGCCTTGTGGCCGATCTGGTCCGTGGCAAGTCTGTAGAGAAGGCTCTGGTTGAGCTTACTTTTTTGAATAAGCGGGCGGCAGCTCCCTTCAAGAAGTTCATCGAGTCTGCTATTGCGAATGCAGAGCATAACTTTAAAGCCAAGAAGGAGGACCTTCTGGTGAAGGAGATCCGCGTGGACAAAGGCGTGGTGATGAAGCGATTCATGCCCCGAGCCTTCGGCCGAGCGTATCCTATCCGTAAGCGCATGAGTCATTTGAAGCTTGTGCTCGAGACTAAAGCAGAAAGCAAATAATTTATATGTCCCACTCCGTTCACCCCTACGCACATAGAATCGGTATTCTTCGAGACTGGAAGTCGCGCTGGTTTGGCGAACATGGCAAGTATCAGCAGTTTCTCCGCACGGACGTGCTTCTCCGAGAGTTTCTTGAGAAGCGCCTTCGTGGCAGCTACGTGGATTCTATTGAAATGGAACGCGGCGAGAATACGTATCGTATTATCCTGAAGACTTCTCGCCCGGGTATGATCATCGGTCGAAGCGGTGAAGGTTCGGTGAAGCTCAAGAATGACATTGTGAAGGAGATGCGTCGCCACAAGATGCCCGCTCCCAAGGAGCTTCGTCTCGACATTGAAGAGATCCGCATGCCCGATGCACATTCTTCGATTGTGGGACAGTCTATCGCTGAGCAGCTCGAGAAGCGTCTTCCTTTCAAGCGAATCATGAAGATGACCGCAGACAAGGTTATGGGGAACAAGGGTGTTCTCGGGTGCCGTATTACGCTCTCAGGCCGCTTGGGTGGTGCTGAAATGTCGCGTACTGAGACCATCAAGAAAGGCCGTCTCCCGCTCCAAACACTTCGTTCAGACATCGACTTTGCTCGGGTGCGTGCGCATCTGTCCTACGGAGATATTGGCATCAAGGTGTGGATCTACAAGGGAGACATTTTCAACACACCAAAGAACTAGAACTATATGATGATCCCAAAGAAAGTAAAGTTCAGAAAGTGGCAGATAGGCCGCGTAAACCCAAACAAGAAGGCGGTGGAGACGCGTGGCACTACGCTTTCATTTGGATCGTTTGGACTTAAGGCGGAGACAGGAGTGCGCCTCCAGTCAAAGCACATCGAATCTGCCAGGAAAGCGATGGCCAAGGAGCTTAAGAAGGCGGGCAAGATCTGGATTCGTGTGTTTCCTGATATGCCCTACACCGCAAAGCCAGCGGAGGTGGGTATGGGTAAGGGAAAGGGGGATCCTCAGGGATACCAGATGATCGTAAAGCCGGGCCGTATGCTTTTCGAGATTGACGGCGTGGATGAAGCAACGGCTCGACGGACACTCAGAAAGGCTTCGGATAAGCTTCCTATGACCACTCGTGTTGTGAGTCGAATAAAGTAAACCAATGAAAAAGGAACTTTTTAACAAAAAGTCTGACGGAGAGCTCGTGACGACGCTCGTTGAGAAGCGAGAGGCTCTTCGAGCGTTCCGTTTTGGCTCGGCAGGCAGCAAATCGAAGAACGTACGCGAAGGCCGCGTTCTTCGGCGGACTGTGGCTCGAATCTTGACTGAACAGAAGGCACGCGCTACAAAGGCATAATCGTATGACTACAAAAACCGTTCACAATAAAACATTTGAAGGCGTGGTTGTCTCCGACAAGATGACGAAGACGGTTGTCGTTGCCGTGAAGCGCTTTGTAAAACACCCTAAGTATGGTAAGTTTCTCTCGCGCACAAAGAAATACAAGGCGCATGACGAGGCGGGGACGTTTAAGATGGGTGACAAGGTCACCATCGTTGAGTGTCGGCCTATTTCAAAAGACAAGCGATTTAAGGTTGTGACCGCATAAAATAACACTTCGATGCTTCAGCCACGTGCAATAGTTAAAATAGCGGACAACTCAGGTGCCAAAATAGGGCGCGTGTTCAAGATACTTGGCGGTTCAAAGCGGCGCTATGCACGCATTGGCGATATTCTCGTTCTCTCGGTCCAGGTTGCTGAACCTCGGAAGCAGGTGAAAAAGAAAGATGTGCTCCGTGCAATCGTGGTACGCCAGCGCCAGCCATTCCGCCGCAAGGATGGAACCTACCTTCGTTTTGACGAGAACGCAGTGGTCCTGATCGATAAGGATCCCAAGAAGAAGGAGCCGCTTGGCGGTCGTATCTTCGGTCCTATTCCTCGTGAGATCGGCGAAGTAGGATTTCAGTCAATAATTTCGAAAGCCCCGGAGGTGGTGTAATTTTTCAATACTCGTATGGCTATTAAAAAAGGCGACAACGTAATAGTGCGACAAGGAAAAGACCGCGGAAAGTCTGCGAAGGTGCTCCACGTGCATCCATCCGAAGGCACGGCCGTAGTGGAGGGTCTTAATATTGCCAAGCGTCATCAGCGCCCTCGCGGTCAAGGAAAGAAAGGCCAGATAGTGGAGAGAGCGATGCCAATGAAGCTTTCGGCTCTTTCGCTCGTATGTTCTAAGTGTGGCGTTGGCCGCCGATTTGGCTCAAAGATGGTGGGAGATAAAAAGGTTCGCGCATGTACTAAGTGTGGTACTGAACTTTAATTGTATGACGATATCTACACGGGAAAAAATTAGCAAAGGGGCTGAAGACATGAAGAAAACGCTTGGTATCAAGAATGTCATGGCTTTGCCTCGCCTCCAGAAGCTTGTGATAAGTATTGGTACTGGCTCCAAGACTGACAAGAAGAAAAAGGAGCTCATTGAGAACCGGCTTACCAAGATTACAGGCCAGAAGCCTTCTCCTCGAGGTGCAAAGAAGTCGATTGCAGGTTTCAAGAGTCGCGAGGGAGATGTCATCGGGTATGCTACGACGCTTCGTGGTGCTCGTATGTGGGGGTTCCTCGACAAGCTTTTGAATGTAGCACTCCCTCGAACACGCGACTTCCGCGGACTCGACCCGAAGGCTATCGACGACATGGGCAACATCACGGTCAGTATCAAGGAGAACACAATCTTCCCGGAGACGGCCGACGAGGATCTCAAGGATGTGTTTGGTATGGCGATCACTTTTGTAACAACGGCAAAGGATAAGAAATCCGCACTCGAATTCTTCAAAGTGATGGGCCTTCCTTTCAAGAAATAAAAAACTTATATTCATTTTCAGTATCAAATGCCCCGCAAGGGGCATTTGTGTTACTATTTAGTGAATGAAAAAGACTCTAGAGGCGATGACCGCAGTCGGCGTGCTTTTTCTTTTGATCAGTTTTTCTGTCCAAGGCATTCCTTTAAAGGATAAGAATTCGATACAAGAAAAGATACGGCCCGCCACAACGACCCCTGAGCGCCAAGGTGGATCTCAAAAGAATACTGACGAAGTTAAAGAACCTCTTGTTGAAAGGCCGGTCCGATGGCCTGTGACCGAAGATCCGGAGAAGATACTCAAAGAAAACTTTTTTACGACATTTGATGCCTCGGAAGATCTCGCTGATCCAGTGTATGAGAGAAACTTTGAAGAGCTGGGTCGAGACTACGATACAACGGAAGATTTTGCATGGAGTTTACTAAAAAGTGCTTTTACGCAAGAACAAGGCTTTCAGAAATATACTGCCCTTTTTGCTCTCAAGGGACCGAAGAATGAGTCGCCATATCCAGATGATGCCATGGTCGGGGGCGGGACTTTGTTGGTGAGAGATGGATACTGGGAACTTCAGAGTCTAAACAAGAATTTGCGCTATTACTATTGGCGCGGTGGCGATCTTGATCCTGAGATCGTGAGGATCGGTCCAGAGAAAATCGGTTTTCTTTTTGAGGATTTCGTGCCGGGTACCGGTGGCTACTCGCAGGTATATACTTCTATATTAGTGTCGGTTGGCAGTGAGTTTCGCGAGGTTTTTGAGGTCCTGAAATCGGAGGATAATAGATTGGCAACCAACGATGCGGGTAGTCAATACTCATACGACTCAGTGGTAACTTTTGTTTCCGGGAAAAATCCTGCTTATTACGACATTAAAGTTGTGAAGGTAGGCACGTCTGGCGAATATTTTGGTAATGAGAAATTCAAAGTAACGCCCGTAAGCGAAACAACTCTCTACGAATTTCGGGGTGGTGAATATGTGAAGCGGCCGTAGGGCTTTTGCGGTCGTCTCTCTTCACAAAATTTTAATACTGTGGTTTTATCTTTGCTGGGGGTTCTGTGTGATCTCGCTCATGAGAGGTGATGGCACAACACATTTAGTACCGTCGACCATGCCGTGCGATCTCGGCAGGGTACACTCGGCAGGAAGAAGGGCAAGCGCGCGGAGCGGTTGTTTGCCAGAGCGTGGCAAGAGTGTCGCCCGTGTGTTTCTTGGATTCGTTTCGTGCGTGTGTGTACTCGTCGAGAGGATGCAGAGAAGACCGACGCAGTGCTCTACACCACCTATGGTGAGGTTCTTCGGATCCAGATCAAGTCATACACGATGAGATCTGGAGAAGAAGACGCACTCGTGCGGTACGGGGTGGTGCCGGTCTCAGTGCTTCGTGGCGAGTCAGCGCTCGCCATCCAAAAAAAGACGCTCGCAGCGATAGTGTACTTTCGCCAGCGTCGACTAGAAATGGGCAAGCCGCCCAGAACGAAACCGATGCCCTCGGTTTCCACTCATGCTCCGCGACGCCATATCTCTGGCTTCGCGGACTTTCGTTTTAAAATACACGCGCCCCGCCAAAGATAGTGGCGGGGCGGTCGGGTCGCGCTAGACTTCTGCGCGATTGTCGGCGGTGGGCTGCGGCTGGGGGCGGAGTGCTGTGAGTTGTGCCTGCACGTTCTGCTTGTTGCCGTAGAGGAAGTACTTGGACTGATCCTCCACTCCGACGCACAGCTCGGCGCAGGTATCGGTGAGCATGAGATACAGGTGGCTGAGGCCAACCTGTTTCGCAAGTGCTTGCCGTGCTCGAGCCTCCCGTACGAGCTTCTCGAGAGTGGCCCTGTCTCCAGTGATGAGTAGAGCCTGCTCTTCGGTGATCGGTTCAGTCGACTTTGCCAAGATTCCTCCTTAGATCTGGTTCCTGAATAGAATACTTTCTGATATATTTTTCGTCAATTTTAGCCAGCTTGCACCTATACGAAGTTTGTTGTAGTATCCTAATCACTAACCGGAGACAGGAGGCAGCGGATACGCAGAAGTCCTCCCGAGGGTCGAACAACGGTTTTTAGCCGTCTATTTTTTTTCTAAAAAATGGCAATTAGCAAACAGAAGAAAGGCGAGATCCACGCCGCTCTTTCGGAAAAGATCAAAGGATCGGAGTCGATGGTGTTCATCAACTTCAAGGGTTTGAAAGTTTCTGAGACAGACGCGATGCGCCGTGCACTTCGCCTGAAGGGTATGGGGTATGCGGTAGCAAAGAAGTCGATCCTTCGCCGCGCACTCACTGACGCAGGAATTACAGGTGAGATGCCAGCGATGGACGGCGAACTCGCAGTAGCGTACGGTGCGGACGCTGTGACTCCGGCAAAGGAGATCGCAACGTTTGCAAAGACGTACAAAGACAAGGTCACGTTCATGGGCGGACTTTTGGAGAGCAGGTTTCTATCGAAGGAGGAGATCGTTGCGCTTTCAAAGATCCCATCTCGCGAAGTGCTCTTGGGCAAACTTGTGAATGTAATGTACGCACCAGTTATTGGTATGGTGCGCGTGCTTGACGAGATCAAGGAGAAGAAGGGTGCGACAGCATAACTTAAAAAACGTAATACAGTATTATGGAAATTCCAGCAAAATTTAAGGACATAGTAGAGAAGATCGAAACGATGAGCGTGATGGACCTCGCAGAGCTCGTACACCTCCTCGAAGAGAAGTTCGGTGTGACGGCCCAGGCTCCTATGATGGTGGCCGCAGCAGCTGGCGCAGCAGGTGATGCGGGTGCAGCAGAAGAGAAGACAACCTTCGATCTGCATCTCGTAGCAGCAGGTGATCAGAAGGTGCAGGTTATCAAGGCGCTCAAGGAGGCTCTTGGACTTGGTCTCAAGGAGGCTAAGGACATGACCGATGCGGCTCCGGTGAAGGTGAAGGAAGGCATGAAGAAGGAGGATGCCGAAGCTCTCAAGAAGAATCTTGAAGCAGCTGGTGCAAAGGTAGAGCTTAAGTAGTAGAATACTTTCTGGTCCACCGATCATTTCGGTGGACTTACAAAGACCTCTACCCCTAACTCTCTACCAGAATGGAAACGCTTGAGATTCTTGGAAAGCTGTTTGACGGCGTAAATCGGGTGAAAATCATGCGTCTTTTTTTGTTGAACCCGCAGGGTTCTTTTGGTACTGCCGAGATTGCTCGGCGGAGTAAGGTGGGCGCGGGAACGCTCCGCCGCGAACTTAACCTGCTGCGGGACGCGCACTTTATCGCCAAGGGTAAAAAGGGCGAGTGGGCCGTTGACCACACTTTCCCGTTTAGGGATGCACTGAGCGGCCTTTTGCTGGGAGGTCAGTCTTTTAGTCACGAAGAACTTTCTCGTCGTTTTAAAAATGCTGGCCGCTTAAAACTACTCATTGTCTCGGGTGTTTTTATCCAAGACGACGCAAGCCGCGCAGATATTTTGATTGTGGCAGATAATCCCAAGCGGAAGGCGTTGGAGCGCGTGATCCGAGGACTAGAGGCTGAGATGGGAAAGGAGCTTAAGTACAGTATCCTAGATACCGAAGAATTTAAATATCGCGTGGGTATGTATGACAAATTCATTCGTGACATTCTCGACTACAAGCATGACCGTATCATCGACAAGATTGGGTTTTGATTTTGATCTCCAGTCTACTTTATCCACATTTTGTTGCCTCACGGATGCTTCGTGGTGATATAATCAGGGAATACAAATAATCTCTGATATAACCTTATGCAAGCATTAAGTTGGAATATAATCCTGGCGCAATCTTTTCAGGAAGTGTGGTTTCAGATTGCAACGATCGCTCCGAGACTTATCGTAGCGATCATTATCCTTATCATCGGATGGCTCGTGGGAGCTGTGCTTGGCGGCATTATTGCACAGATCGTGCGTGCGCTTCGTTTCGACAAAGCACTCGAGAGTCTCGGTGCGGACGAGCTGGTACAGCGTGCAGGCTTTCGCCTCGACTCAGGGTCTTTCATCGGCGGATTGGTAAAGTGGTTTTTCATCGTGACGTTCCTTTTGGCCTCGATGAACATACTCGGTCTGTCCGAAGTAAGCGATTTCTTGAAGGACGTTGTTTTGAATAAATTGCCAGTCGTAATTGTTGCTTCCTTGATACTTCTCATTTCTGCTGTTGTGGCAGAAGCAGCGGGGCACTTGGTTGCAGGCTCTGCGCGAGCCGCAGGTTCCAAGAGTGCAAACTTCTTGGGTAGCTTGAGTAAGTGGGCAATCTGGATCTTTGGCATACTCGTAGCACTTTCTCAGCTCGGTATTGCACCAGGCTTCCCGCAAGTTCTCTTTACGGGCGTAGTGGGAACTCTCGCTATTGCGGCTGGCATCGCTTTCGGCCTCGGCGGCAAGGATGCAGCGTCTGACTTCATAGACAAATTGCGCGCAGATATGGCGGCAAAGAAGTAGTAAAAACAGTCATATTTTGAGGCCCCTTTGGGGCTTTCGGGAAAGGGTGCCAACGCTGTTGACACCCTTTCTTATTTCCGTATACTGGTATTTACATTCTGATATGTTTACTAACACGAAACTAAGGCGGCACAGATAGAGCTTTTAGCTTTGTAGGTGACGCCGCTCTACAGAGCGGTTTTTTGTTTAAAGAGACAGTATCTGAATGCGGACATTGTCAACGGAATACTACCCAGACCACTTCGGTGAGTAACCGAGGCGGGACTGAGGTGGATGAAAGTAGAAAGCAGGTAAAGTATTAAGTAGAAAACCCGCCGAAATTTCGAAAGAAATTTTTGCGGGCAAGAAGAAAGAATGTGGTTTTTACATTTCCTAATAGGAATGTAAGAGCATATGGTGGATGCCTAGACTCGAAAAGGCGATGAAGGACGTAGTATGGCTGCGATAAGCTTCGGGGAGGTGCCAAGCAGATCGGAAG
>CAYJBK010000013.1:13134-13402 GCA_964368365.1 uncultured Candidatus Saccharibacteria bacterium | reverse complement strand
AATCCACGAGAATAAAGCGCTTGAGCGCTTTATGTGAGGAATCGAAAGACTTTTCCGTGCGAGCGCAGCGAGATGGAAAGGTACCCGTGACGGTAGTCGAGATTCCTCCCGAGGGGATAGAAGAATCAAGGTAGCGTTTTATGCTATACGGTGTTCTCTTGGAGCTCGCGGAGCTTGGAATAAGCCCCTTTCTTTTTTATAAGTTCCTGGTGTGTCCCAGACTCCGCGATACGTCCGTCCTTGAGGACAAGGATCAGGTCCGCCTCTA
>CAYJBK010000013.1:0-13124 GCA_964368365.1 uncultured Candidatus Saccharibacteria bacterium | reverse complement strand
CCGCCTCTAGTACTGTGCGAAGTCGATGGGCTATGACGAAGGTCGTTTTTCCTTTCATGAGTTCTTTGAGTGAATCTTGAATGATGGCTTCGGTTTTTGAGTCGAGATTCGAGGTCGGCTCGTCGAGGATAAGAATGCGGGGATTCCGGAGAAATGCTCTCGCGAGGGCAACCCGCTGGCGTTGCCCGCCTGATAGTTTGAGACCCCGTTCGCCGACCTGTGTTTTCCATTTTTCCGGCAGTTCTTCGATAAAGTCAAAGAGATGTGCTTTTCGTGCTGCTGCTCGTACTTCTTCGTCTGCTGCTCCGGTTTTTCCAAATCGAATGTTTTCCTCAATGCTTTCATGAAGGAGCGAAAGGTCTTGTGGAACGTAGGCCATCTGGGATCGGAGAGAAGTCAGATTTATTTTCTCGCTAGGGATCCCGTCGAAGCGGATTTCGCCGCTCTTCGGGAGGTAGTACTTTCCGAGGAGTTCTACGATCGTCGTTTTTCCCTCGCCTGATTCGCCGACGAGTGCTATTTTTTGACCGGGTAACACATCAAACGAAACTTTTTCCAAGACAGGTTTCTCGTAGAGATAACGGAAGGAAACATTTTCAAAACAGACGCCACCATCCAGCCGTTTTGCCTCGCCTGATACGTAGTCCTCTGGTGGTAAAGTCAGAATTGCCTCGGCGCGCTCGTAGTGCGCTGCACCCTCTCGGAGTGCCCTCCAGGTCCACTGCACATAGGTAACAAAGCCAAGCACGGAGAAGGTGTAGCTGGAAATAGCGAATACGGTTCCGAGGGTAAACACGCCACTTGCAAGGTTACTTGCTGCGAGCATGAATGCACCAGCGACTCCGAAGGTGATTATGATATTTTGGATATTCTGATTGCGCTGGTCGAGCTCGGTGAATTCCTGATCGATACGATAGAAGTTTTTGAGTCCCGCACGAAGGGAGGTGCGAAGTGAATTTTCGTTTGTTGATGATTTTACTATTAAAATATTTTTGAGTGCATCAAGGCCGGGAGAGGATGTTTGCCGTTCGACGTCGAACCACTCGGCCCATTTCTCCGTCCATCGTTTAGACGTTACGGATATGAACGACATAAACACAGCGAGCGTGAGTATAAGCTCAAGACTGATTCTCCAGTCGAGGGTTGCCACATAGAGAAGGATAGCGCTTCCCGATATAAGTGCAGGAAGAAGGTCGAAGACGGCGCCGCGAGTGAGTCCAACAGTTTCCCATCGGAGACGCGACAGTACTTCTGTGATTTCGTGGCTTTTTGAAGTGTGATGAAAGGTGACCGGCTTCTTAAGAAGATTTTCTATGTTGGACAGGAGCGCTTCCTCGGCGATGCTCTGCCCGAGATGTTCCCCGCGTTTCGCAACGAATGTTCGGAGGTATTGGCTTCCGTATCTGATCACAAACCAGCCCGAGAGTAGAAAGACCCACGCGCTGGTCTCGACCTTCGCGAACGCAGCGTCAAAGGCGCGGCCCATGAGCACTGGCGCGATCGTTTCGAGTGCTGCGGCGCCGATGGCAGAGAGTGTGAGCAGCCCCATCATCCTTCGGTGGGGTTTGAGGAGTCGGGCAATGTACAAGACAAATCGTTTCATCTCGTCAGTATAACACCGAGGGGTCGGTTTTCCCTTGGGAAAGTAGGGCTCTCTTGCTACACTAAAATTATGGGTAAGATTCCTCAGAAGAAAAATATTGTGGTCATAGGCGGTGGCTTTGCTGGTGTTCGGGCCGCGCTCGATCTTGACCGGCGGGTCTCGTCTCAGTACCGCATCATCCTTGTAGATCGGAACTCCTACCATGCGCCGTACTCGATGCTGTATGAGGCGGTCTCGGCATATATCTCTGGAGATCATAAAGCTGACTTTGCTGCTGTTCGCGCGGCGATTGCGGTACCGTTCCATCTCATCATCCGGAATACGAACATTAGTTTTATTAAGGGAACATTCGAAGGAATTGATTTTGTAGACCAGCGGGTGAAGGTGGATGGTTTCCGTATTCCCTATGAGTACGCGCTCCTCGGACTAGGAAGTACGACGAATTATTTTTCTGTTACTGGGCTTCGGGATACGTCTTTTCCACTCAAATCACTGGACGATGCGCAGAATCTTCGGAACGCTATTGAGGAACTTTTTGCTCGGAAAAATCATGATGAGCAGATCCATATTGTTGTGGGTGGTGCAGGCTTCACCGGCGTAGAGGTTGCGAGTGAGCTCCCGGCGCTGCTGTCCAATCTCTCTCGGAAATATAAGCGAGCACGGAAGACAGTGACTCTTACATTGGTGGAAGCGGCAGGCACGATACTCCCTGGCGCAAAGCCTGGCCTTCTGCATGTCGCGGAGAAGCGGCTCACCAGGCTGGGAGTGGTGCTTCAGTGCGGCAGTGCCGTACGGTCGCTTGAGGGTGGGCGTCTCATGCTTTCCTCAAACGTGTCTATTCCTGCGGATCTTGTTGCGTGGACAGCGGGAATATCTGTTCCAGCTGTAACAGAGAAAATCCCCGACGTTCCTCGAGAGAAAGGATACCTTGTAACAGACGAATTTTTGCGATTCTCAGCCCATCCCGAGGTGTACGCCATCGGTGATCTGGTGTACTGCATGGACAAGCGGAATCAATGCAGTGTTGCGGCCACCGCTCAGCGTGCACTGGCGCACGGCGAGTGCGCTGCTGAGAATATTTATCGCACAACACAAAATCTTCCGCTGCTTGAATATGAGCCGAGGAGTCCTGCTTTTGTTGTCCCGCTGGGCGGGAAATATGCCACCGCTGATCTCTGGGGATTTCGGCTCTCCGGCATACTTCCCTGGATACTCAAGCTGCTCATTGAATACTCGTATTTACTGTCCATTCTTCCGGTACTTGATGCAACTAAGAAGTGGATGTATGGTGTGAGCGTCTATATCAAGAATGACTAAAAGGCTTGAGGCCCGGATCAGAGGCCGCGTACAAATGGTGATGTTTCGGGATTTTGTAAAACGCCGCGCACGGCGTCTCGGGCTTACGGGCTGGGTGAGAAATGAAACCTCAGGAGACGTGACTCTTGTTGCAGAAGGGGAGGAGGAAGCGCTCCAGAAGCTTTTGGCGCATGCTCGCAAAGGATCGATGCTCTCCCGGGTGGATGAGATCGATGAGCGTTGGCTTCCCCCAACAGGTCTTGAGGGAAAGTTTGTAATACAGTATTGAGCGCTTCAATGAATCTATTAGAATTTAAAGCCGTTTTTGATCCGTGCCTCAAAAAGACTCTCGCGTCTCGTATCGAGGAGTCCCTCAGAGACAAAGGGGACATCTCCTTTGCGGAATTTTGGCGTTATTCCAATAAGCTTGCGGAGACTGGAAAACGTTTGCGCCCATATCTCGCATATCTGGGATATTCGGCATGTGGTGGCAGCGACGTGGAAGAGATTATGGGTACCGCTGTTGGTTTGGAGCTTTTCCATCTTTTTTGTCTCATTCACGATGACATTATGGATCAAGATCTCGAACGCCGGGGTCTTGCCACGACACATACGTATATTTTTGAATCTTTGAAAGGAAAGGTACTCGAAGAACATCGCGTGCGTATCGCTGAAAGCATTGCGATGCTGATAGGAGACGATATGTTCGCGTGGTCGCGAGAGTTGCTTGCTGATCCGCGACTTGCCGAGCGTCTTCGCTACATGATCGATGAAGTGATCTTGGGGCAGGTACTCGATGTGCTACTTACTGGCTCAAAGACAGCGTCACGAAAAGAGTTAAATCATATGATGCTTTTAAAGACCGCGGGGTACAGCTTTGCTCGTCCTCTCCAGATTGGTGGCGCACTTGCGGGGATGGATGAACTTCGCGCAGGGTTTTTTGATAATTTTGGCAAGACTCTTGGGCTCGCGTTTCAGCTTCAAGATGATTACTTCGATCGGAAGTCTGACGTTGATCTCGACCGACCGACCTATTACTCGCGTGGCTATGAGTCCCAAGGATTGGCAATGTGTAAAGAGAAATTTGAAGAAGCAGAAAAGATATTGAACGCGTCTGATCTCAGTGATAGCTCTAAAAAATTGTTTGCCGAAGTTCTCATAAAAATTCGTGACCGCAAAGAATAGTATGAACACTCTTCAAGTACCACGATCGATCGGCGTGATCTTAGATGGAAATCGTCGGTGGGCGAAAGAACGGATGCTGCCACCGCTCGCGGGCCATAAAGCCGGGTATGACAAAGTAAAAGAGGTGCTTGCATGGGCTGTTGAGGCAGGCATTACGTTTGTCACGCTCTATGTATTTTCGACTGAAAATTGGAATCGCCCAGAAAATGAAGTGCAGTATTTGCTCGGGCTGATTCGGCTACTTGAGCGGGACGTCAAAGAGTTTAAGCAGAAAGGATACAGGCTCCATATCATTGGCGATCGTACGCGGTTGCCCCACGATATTCAAGAATTGATCGCGCGTGTGGAAGACGAGACTTCGCTGGGTACTGCGCTTGCTGTCGCATGTGCTCTTTCCTACGGTGGTCAGGACGAAATCGTTGCCGCAGTGAATCAGCTGCTTGTTGATAAAGATCGCGTTGCTGGGCCGGTGACCAAAGAGGAGCTCCGAACGTATATGTGGTCAAAGAATATTCCTTTTCCTGATCTCATCGTTCGCACCGGTGGCGACCACCGCCTTTCAAATTTTCTCACATGGCAGAGTGCATACAGCGAGCTTTTTTTTGTAGAAGAGCTCTGGCCTGCATTTTCCCGGGCATCTTTTGACAAGGTTTTGAACGATTTCGCCACCAGAAATCGTCGGTTTGGAAAATAATATGAAAAAGATTCCAATTATTTACGAAGATCGGGACATCGTTGTTATAAACAAGCCGGCTGGTATCTCGGTCCACGGTGATGGTGTGCGTGAGGAAAAGACTTTGGTCGACTGGATTCTCAAGGAGTATCCGGAGATGAAAGGGGTGGGGGAGGCCGGTTACGCACCGAATGGTGAGGAGATCGACCGGCCCGGCGTTGTGCATCGACTCGACAAAGATACGAGCGGTGTACTCGTTCTCGCAAAGAATGCAGCCTCACATGAATTCTTGAAAGCTCAGTTTCAGGAACGGCAGACAGAAAAAGTATATCGAGTCTTGGTGCAGGGGTTGGTAAAGGATGATGTTGGCCTGATTCAAGCAGCGATAGGAAAAAGCAAGGGCGATTTTCGAAAACGTACAACGAGTGATACGACCGGTATTCTTCGTGATGCCAGCACTGAGTATAAGGTTCTCGAACGGTTTCCTGTTTATGAGAAACTGGGGTATGCGGTAACGTACTTGGAGGCGTATCCCAAAACGGGCCGTACTCATCAGATCCGAGTCCATATGAAGTGGCTTCATCATCCGGTTCTCTGCGACGGCCTCTATGGGGGAAAGAACGCTTGTTTGCCAGAACTAGGCCGTTTAGGGCTCCATGCTGCCTCGCTTACGCTTACGGTGCCCGGAGGTAAGAAAATGACGTTCGTTGCCCCGCTTCCTAAGGACTTTGCTGCTGCTCTTGATTCGCTCCATTCTTTGTGTTAGTCTGCTTCTACCTATGAAAACGGTAGTATCTCCTGTAAATATCGACGAGCGCCGCGCCCTGGCTATTGTTCCGGGTAATACTGTGCGCGTATGGCAGAAGATTCAGGAAAAGGGAAAGATCCGACTCCAGGCATATGAAGGTCTGGTGATCGCTCGAAAGCACGGTTCAGAAGCCGGAGCCACTTTTACCGTACGCCGCACGGCATCTGGTGTGGGTATGGAAAAGATCTTTCCTCTCTACTCGCCGATTATTGATTCGGTTGAGCTCGTAAAGACCGCTCGGGTACGCCGTTCAAAACTCTATTTTATTCGCGAGAAAGCAGCCAAAGAAGTGAGTCGCCGTTTGAAACATATTATGGTGACCGAAGGGCGAGACGATGCCGCGACGGAAACAGCTCCCGAGAGCAAAGAGTAGATTCAAAAGTCCCTGAAAAGGGATTTTTTGTTAGGGTTGAAAATAAAGGAAGCTTTGGGTATAGTGGGTGAACAGTAAGAATGCGCGGGTGGCGAAATTGGTAGACGCACTACCTTGAGGTGGTAGCTCCTGTTATGGGAATGGAGGTTCAAATCCTCTCCCGCGCACAATGGAACATATGGAGCACATCCCACATAAACGCGTACTTCTTAAAGTATCCGGGGAAGTGTTTTGTGAGAAAGGTGGACGCGGCTTTAGCCCCGATGCCATAAAGCGTTTTGGTCAAGAGATACTCTGGGCGCTCGAAAAGAATCCGGGTACTGAGCTTGCTATCATGCCTGGCGGCGGAAACCATGGCCGGGGTGACGAGCTTATCGACTCGCTTGATATTGATCCGCTTGCTGCGCACCAAGCAGCAATGGCGTTTCTTATCGGTAATATGATCATCAGTGGTGCGTACCTGACCGTGGTTTTGAAGCCCATCGGCATTGAGGTGCGTGAGATGACGTCTGTGAAAGCGGATGCACTCTCTGAACCGTATCTTCCTAAGGTTGCACGCTCACACCTTCGGAAGAAGCGCGTAGTGGTTCTTGGGGGCGGCTCGGGCGAGGCGTTTAAGTCGACCGACTACGCTTCTACCATCAAGGCTGCTGAGATGAATTGCGATCTTATTTTAAAGGGAACCAAAGTGGATGGAGTTTTCACGGGCCCTCCAGGGAAGGATCCCAATGCTGTACTCATTCCCTACATGACTCCCCAGGAATTTTTAGAACGGAAATTAACGAAGATCTTTGACGAGGATGGCGTAGCTAAGCTCGGGAAACTCCACATACCTCTCCGTATTTTTAATTTTTTTAAACCCGGCACACTCGCCGCTGTTCTAGCTGGTAAGGAAGAGGGGACACTTATAGCCACAGATAAAGCGAAGGGAAAACTAATAAATGTATGAATGTAGTCTTTGAGCATATACTGTTTTTTGCTGTAGGTTTTTCTCAGGATCTGCTCATTACGTATTATTACCAAGCGATCGCAAAAGACTGGCCGTATAAGTCGGCCGCGCTGTCGTTTCTGGTTACGATCGTGAATATCCTCGTTATTTATAAGATCATAACGGGTATCGAAGACAGGGTTCTTACGGTGATATTGGTGTATGCATTGGGAAATGCTGTGGGTACGTACGCTGTTGTTCGTCGACATAAAAACCATGCTCTACACGGGTAGGGGAGACAAAGGCGATACGAGTTTTTTTGGTGCCCCAGGGCGGGTTTCAAAAACCGATCCAGCGATTGAAGTGCTGGGCGCACTCGATGAACTGAACTCTCTTTTAGGTGTGTGTCGTACAAAGGTTCCACACGACGTCGCCGAATTCTTGCGTACGCTCCAGCATGACCTCTTCATACTCCAGGCAGAAACTGCAGGTGCACCAAAGGCCATGAAAGAGGAGAAGATCGTGCGACTGGAAGAGAAAGTAGCTGAGATCGAGAAAGGGCTACCTCCCATAAAGACGTTCTTTGTGCCGGGAGCAACTGAGTCAGGCGCGTTTCTAGACCTTGCGCGCACGGTGGCGCGACGCGCAGAGCGTAGGCTTGTGGCTGTTCGGGAGTCGGGTGTAACCGTGGGTGCTCCTGCTCTCCAGTACCTCAACAGACTCTCCTCAGTACTCTACGCGCTCTCTCGACAGGTAACCCATAGCTCTGGTATAACTGAGGAGCCTCCGACGTACAGCTAGGGTAGCGGAGGCGTATTTTATGGAGACGTTGGTGTAGTAGTAGCACAGAAGCTTGTGGAGCTTCTAGCAGGAGTGCAAACCTCCTACGTCTCCCCGGTATGCAAGATGAAAGTTTGAAACTCGTTGTTCCGTCGGTCGTATACAAAGAGAGCTATCTCGAAGCCCTCGAGGAGTATCATGCTGAGGGAAGAAATCTTGAGCTCGATCCTGTTGCGCTCGAGAAAGATTTTGTTTCATTCATACAAAAATTCTCGGACGAGACGGAGGGCAAAAGTCTGAAACCGGGTCTTGTCCCGCAGACAACCTACTGGATTGTGGATGCTGGTGGGTATGCTGGAAGGATCTCTGTGAGACACGCCCTCACTGAAAGTCTTATGAAAACTGGTGGACATATTGGGTATGATGTACGCCCCTCAAAGCGCCGGCGTGGCTATGCATCCAAAGCTCTTCGGGAGGTGCTACCAAAGGTGCGGGAGCTTGGCATAACAAAAGCGCTTATTACCTGCGACAGCACGAATATTCCCTCAAAGAAAATAATCGAAGGGGTTGGTGGAGTTCTGGAAAACGAAGTTCCGGGAGAGGAGGGGAAGCCCTCCAAGCTTCGCTACTGGGTCACTCTTTTTTAGGCTATGACCGACGAAATAAAAATAATCACCGACCTTTCCCCGGATCGCTGGGCGGAGAATAAAGCTTTGCGACTGGACGCGGTTACGCGAGTTCCCCAGGCATTTGGGTCATCGCCTGATGAAGTTCTAAAGAAAGAAGAGTCGTTTTGGCGGAGTCGTCTCCTGAAGTCTCTCAAGAACGATCGCCAGTATTGGGTGTTTGCTGAGGGCAAGGGTGAGCTTATCGGGTTTATGGGCGCCTCTGCAGAAGAGACACGGAAACTTCGTCACATCGCAAGTGTGAGTAGCGTGTACGTGAAAGAAGTGTATCGAGGGCAAGGAATTGCAACGCGCCTCATGGAGGCACTGCTTAAAAAAGTTGCCGAAGATCCGCTCATTACGCGATATGATCTTATGGTCGTTACGACCCAAACTGCTGCGATCGCGCTCTATACGAAGTGTGGATTTTCAATCGTAGGTACAGCTCATAGAAATATGCTTGTAGATGGTACGTATTATGATGAGCATCTCATGGAGAAGCTGCTTTAGCGTTGTGCGATCGAAGGCCCAAAGACTGCTTCAAGGCTCCCTAAGATAGATTCATTCGTTCCGAAGTAATACACCAGCGTTTTGTCTTTATAAAACAGGGAGACCTGCTTTTTCCACGAAGTGGGCCGCGTCGTGGATGCGTATCGGAGGGCAAAAGAATCGGCTTCACTGTTCGCGGTCGCAGAGTTGGCATATTCAAATACTTGTATGTTGTCGCCGTAGACAGTGAGCACCAGACCCTCTGGAGAGATGTACTTTCGTTGGATAGTTCCTGCCGGTTCTGTAAAGAGGCCAAGCTTTTCGAGGTTATGTATGAGGGCATTTGTTGCAGGCGTGTATACTGGTGCCTCTTGCCCCTGACCCATTCGAGTTGCCACAGAGGCGTTACTATACTGAAAAGGTATTTTCCCTGCTGCGACAAAGAGCAATACTGCATCTATAAGCAGTAGGTACACGAAAAAGAGTTCGACTTTGGAGGGCTCTGCTTTCCCAGAGGCCCATACGATATTGGGGTGATAGTAATTTTTTGAAAAGGTGTGCATGTGATTTCCGTCAAGTGTGTATTCATGAAGACGCCTGAACGTGCGATTGATTACGCATCTCGCGTTTTCTAATTCTCTGTGATATTACTACTCGTACTTATGCAGAAAACGATAACGCTCCGGAAGGCAGTGTATGCGTATGGAGAGAAAACTATTTTTGATGAAGTTTCGTTTAGTTGCTCATATGGGGAGCGGCTTTGTATTTTAGGCGAGAACGGTGTGGGTAAATCTACTCTGCTTCGAATCTTAACCGGCGAGCTTGAGCTTGAGAGCGGAGCGTTTGAAAAAACCGGACATATTCGTTCTGTGTATGTTCCCCAAGAGTTTCCTCCTGAATACAAAGACCTGACCGTTGAAGCATACATCGAGAAGCTGGGCGGTAAGGCCTTGTTCAAAAAGGTGTATACGATTTCCGAAGAGCTTGGCTTTGAGGCTGAGCGGTATGCCTCGAGGCTATGTAAGGAGCTTTCGGGCGGGCAGCAAAAGATCGTGGCTCTCAGTATTGCGTTTGCGTCATCTCCGGACTTCATCATGCTCGATGAGCCGGAGAACCATATTGATATCGTGAGTCGCATCGTCCTTATTCGTATGCTTCAAGCGTACAAAGGCGGCATCATCTTTATCTCTCACGATCGCCTCATTATTGACGCTATCGCCACAAAGGTTGCCGAACTTGCCCAGGGGAAGCTTCATATGTCCGAGGGCGACTACCAGGATTACATAAAAGCGAAGATGGAGCGAATTGGCGGCTTGCAGCGGAAATACGACACTGAGTCAAAGCGCATTAAACAGTTATCCGAAAATATCGTAATCTTGCGGCAAAAGGCGCATCGAGGCAAAGAGGTCTCGGCGTATCATAAAACTAAGGATGAGCTCGATGAGCTCAAAAAGGCACACAAGGAATCAGGACGTCCTGATGATCGGAAAACAAAAATACGCATCGCACAGTCGAGCTACGGTCTTCATGGCGGGAAGCTGCTCTGTCGCATTAAAGATGCCTTTTTTCGATATCCAGGCGCAAGGGCAGATATGTTCAGAGAACTTAATGTAGAGGCTAGAACACCGGGACACATCGTTCTCTTGGGAAGGAACGGTACCGGCAAATCTACTTTTCTCAAGTGCCTCACGGGTGAGCTCAAGTTTTCAAAGGGGGAGATCGCGTGGGGAAATGCTGTGAAGTGGGGGTATTTTGACCAGCATGCGCAGTTCGATCCACGGAAGACGCCACTTGCGATCGTGAAGGATGCTCTTAATCTGGATGACCAGGACGCTAAAGCAGTGCTTGGCTCCATGCGATTCAACGAAGATCGAATGAAGGCAGCGGTCGGTACGCTCTCGGGTGGAGAGAAAATGCGCGTGCGGTTCGCGCTCGTGTTTGGTTCAAAGGCCGAATTCATTATTCTTGACGAGCCTACAAACCATCTGGATGAAGTTACCTGGGAGATTCTTCTTGCGGCATGCAAGAACTCAAAGAGTACTCTGCTTCTGGTCAGTCACGACTACGAGTTTATCGAGGAGTTTGATCCCAGCGTCTTCTGGATGATCCAGGGACAGACGATCGTACCACGCTACAAAGAGCTCTCTCAGCTTTTGGAGGAGATGGGTGCGTAGTGGTAGAATTGAGGGCATGTCTCAGAAGATCACACCCGTCCGACGTATCATAGGTTTGCTCAAAGACCATACTGGGAAGGTTGCTTTTTTGTTTGGCCTTATGGTGGTGGCACAGGGTGCAAACATCGCCGTGCCGTTTGTATCGAAAATATTGATCGATACGCTTACTCGGTACATACAGAACGGGGGAGTGTTGCCGCTCGAGACGGTTCTCTGGTGCGCCTTTGGTATCTTGGTACTTACGGTTATAACAAGTATCACCTCGTCGAGCTACAACTACAACCTCTTTAGACTAGTTACCCAGCTCGAAGACACTATCAGAAATCTAGCCTTCGAAAAGTTTCTCAAGCTTCAGGCTCTGTATCACCATGGTGCATCGAGCGGACAGATCATCGGACGTATCGAGCGGGGCGGAACTGCGACCTATGTCATATTGAATGACCTGATTGGCCAGAATCTTTTTCCACCGTTACTCGTGTTCGTTGGTACGTTTGGCGCACTTTTGTATATGAACATTTGGATAGCATTTGCGGTCCTTGTTCCATTTCCGATATACCTTTTAGTTACCCGTCGCCTCACGCAGCGCATTTACCTCATAGAGCAAGAAGTAAACGAGGCGTTCGAACATCTTTCTCGGGAACAGTATGATGTTGCTGCAAACGTTCTCACGGTAAAAAAGTTCTCACAAGAGCGTCCTGAAGCTGAGAACAAGAGAGAGCTTATGTTTCGTGCTCGAGAAATTCAGTACAATGCAGAGCGACTGTGGGGGATCATAGAGAATATTCAGACCGTCATAACGACAATAGGTCGTGTGAGTGTTCTCGGACTTTCTGCATGGTTCGTTCTCAAAGGCGAGGCGACAATCGGAGATTTCGTTCTCTATATCACGCTTCAAAATATGGCGTACCAGCCGCTTTCGCATCTTTCGAATATTTTTCCGCGCCTTCGTCGAAACACAGCTCGCGCGGAGCGCCTCTTTACGCTTCTCGACGAATCGGTCACTGTACTCGACGCTCCAGATGCTCCGACTCTTGCTCCGCTCACGCAGCAGATCGAATTCAAGGACGTTTCGTTTGCCTATCATGCCGATGGTGACCCTGCCCTCAGAGATCTTAATGTAGTAATTCCTGCGGGAACGACTGTGGCGCTCGTAGGGCGCTCGGGAAGTGGCAAGACGACGTTTATCAATCTGCTTTTGAGGTCGTACGATCCACAGAAAGGACAGATCTTGATCGATGGGACCGACATACGAAATGTAACTCAGGAGAGTCTTCGGAGGCAAATTGCCGTTGTGCCTCAAGAGGTCGATCTTTTTTCACGCACAATAGCCAAGAATATTGCCTACGGGAAGCCAGTAGTTACCAAGGAAGCGATTGAAGCAGCGGCTAAAACAGCGCTCGCGCACGATTTTATTGTGAAGCTGGAGAAGGGATATGACACGGTAGTGGGGGAGCGGGGTATCAAGCTTTCTGGTGGGGAACGCCAGCGAGTCGGTATTGCCCGAGCGGTTTTGCGTGACCCGAAGATTCTTATTCTGGACGAGGCAACGAGCCATCTCGATACAGAAAGTGAGCGGCTTATAAGTAAGGCAACCGACACACTCATCAAGGATCGTACCTCCATTATCATCGCTCATCGCCTTTCAACGGTCCTGCATGCCGATATGATACTTGTCTTTAATGAAGGCACGATCGAGGCGGCCGGTACGCATGCCGAGTTGCTTAAGAAAAGTCCCACGTATGCAAGGCTTCACTCGTTGCAGTTTGCAGAGTAGCGTTGCAATAGTCCCACTTTTCTGTAGTATTGCCATCGGGCAAGTACCTGTTTTCTTGAAACACGTGAGAGGAGATGAACATGCTTCCGAACGAAATTATGGGGAGCAACTTCATCTCCCTCGATCAAGCTCGAGAATACATGTCGTACTCAGCCGCCGATCTCAGGCAGTTATCTCGGATTCCGTATTCTCTGCCCGTGTTAGCAACGTGGAGAAAGATCTGCGTGCTGTTTCCGGTGCCGTCTGCGTCGTTTCTTGATGTTGTCGGTCCACGGGCCGCAGCACTTCCTGGTAATGAGTACTGGTGGGGTCGGAGAGACTGGGAGTACCAGAAGTGTGCAGCTCGGTGGTGTTTGCTTGAAAGGCGGCCGCCGCC
>CAYJBK010000012.1:0-13423 GCA_964368365.1 uncultured Candidatus Saccharibacteria bacterium | reverse complement strand
GAAGGTGCCGGGCACCCAGACGATAGTCGCACCGTAGGCGTAGAGCTGCGCGGCCTGCTCGTCGGTGATCATGCCCTTCGGCACGAAAACCACACACTTCATGCCCGCAGCCGCAGCGTAGGCCGCAGCACTGGCAGAGGTGTCGCCGGTCGAAGCACATGCGATGGATGTGATGCCGGCAGCCTTCGCGAGACTCACGAGCACCGTCATGCCCTGATCCTTGAAGGAGCCGGTTGGATTCTGCCCTTGCAGCATCAGCCACAAGTCCAGCTTGCCGCCGACCCACGCGCGAGTCTTCTCGCCTGCAGGCACCATCGGCACAATCCCCTCGCCGAGCGATATGATCTTCTCGGGAGCCAAGGACGGCATCACGATTTCATGGAAGCGCCAGACACCAGACCGGGTCCGAACATCTTCCGGGTCGTGAGCGCGACGGTTGTCGAAACACCGCCGCAACTCAGCCGAGTTCGGCTGCGCCTGCAAATCATGCACGAGGTCGTAGAGACCGTTGCACGGGCGTCCTTCTGCACCGGAAGGGCATCGAAAACTTCGCTCAGCAGAGAGTACGGTCTCGAGACCGCACCGCATGCAGCGAAGCATCGACGTCGCGTTCGGAAAGAAATTAAGCATCCCACACCTCCTTTAGGTGTAGTAATACGCACAATTAAGAGGAACTAGCACCTCGCTGAACCTAGCAGACGTCCAGCCTTTCCGCAAACTAACCTGCAATGCTTCCTGCGGCGATGGCTATGAGCGTAATGCCGATCGCGTTGGCAAGAAAAGTAAGAAGGATCACATCTCGAACCTTCGAGCGAGAAACTCCCAGGATCGTGAGCGCCGTTTCGTCGGGCAGTGGAGACGCGATAAGCACGACAGCAAAGGCAAGCGCGAGATACCGAAACTTTCTCTCCGTCGCAAGATGCATGATGCGTCGATAGCGAGTTGAATTGCGCAAGAAATATGCTGCATCTGCCGCAATGCGATCTTTGACAAATCGAAAAAGAAAATAGTCGCCACACGCAGCACCAAGCGCGCCAAGGATCACCACAAGGGGCCACGGATAGATCAGGGAAAGCTGCCCCAAGGCAACGATCGCGGGCGGAACAGTAAAAACGGACGTGAAGAAAAACCCAACAACAAAAATACCGAGATAGCTGAAACCATCAGCAAAAGAAAAAATATATTCGAACGCGTGTGTATACCCGAGATATACTGCGGTGATGATACTCAAAACCATGAGCATCATATCGTACTGCGCACGAGATTGTCGGGATCTTTTTATTGGGTTAAAAAAATCAGTTGCCACGGTTAGTTGCACACATTCATCGCACGCTGGGTTCCTTCCTTCAAAATTATCTCGATCGCTTCAGTTACTTTCTTGGAAACTTTTTTCAAAACTTCCATTTCTTTCTTTGTAAATTCCCCCAAGATAAATTTTTCGACCGCTTCCGCGCCCGCGGGCTTCTTTAATTTTCCGTTGGGCGTAGACGGTGAAATCCCCACACGAATACGAGTAAACGCCTCCGTTTTCAAAGCTTTCTGAATAGAAAGGACACCGTTGTGCCCCCCAGGTCCCCTATTCCACGAAACTTTTATAGCTCCCAGCGGCATGTCGAGATCGTCGTGCACTACTATTAGCTTCTCTGCAGCTTTTACTGACGGAACAAGTTTTTTCACCGCACCACCACTATTATTCATATAGGTATCGGGTACAGCAACCTTATATGCAGATTTCTTTGCCTCCGTTTTCTCCGCGAACCATGCCGCCATCATGCGTCCAGTGTTGTGTCGCGTGTTTTCGTACTCTTCTCCCGGATTACCGAGCCCCACAATAAGATATGCCATAGCGATAGTTTACCACACAGAAAAACCACGAGCGAAGCGCAGCCCAAAGCAAAATGTACTCTGGCGAGGGCTTACGGAGCGCGACGGCGTGAGTAAGAGACGATTTTCTAGCAAGAAAATACGGCGTACCTCGACAGAGTACATTTTGTTTGGATGGAGCGAAACACACCGACATATTCCTTGGTTTGCGCCAATCATTCTTTGGTAGTAGAATTCATAGGTTCATGGAAGAAAAACGTACTACGCACGAGGGAAAAAAACGCGAGGAGCCTGGCTTCATTCGGGAAACGATTCAATTTGTTTTAATCGCACTCGCAATCGCACTTCCCATCCGCTTCTTCGTGGCACAGCCGTTCGTCGTCAATGGTCTTTCCATGTTTCCTACGTTTAACAACAGCGACTACCTGATTGTCGATCAGCTCACCTATCGATTCAACGAACCAGAGCGCGGAGACGTTATTGTTTTCCATAATCCCGGCGACTATTCTCAGTTTTATATCAAGCGCATCATCGGACTTCCCCTTGAAACCGTAAAAATCGAGGGCGCCAAGGTAACCATCATAAATTCGGAGCATCCCGATGGCATCCTCCTCACGGAGCCCTACACAGGAAGTGAGCGTGGAGGATCAGAAGAAAAAACACTTGAAAAAGATGAATACTTCGTCCTCGGAGACAACCGCGGCGCAAGCTCAGACTCCCGCGTCTGGGGGCCACTTAAGAAGAAACTGATCACTGGCCGGGCACTCATCCGACTCTGGCCAATTTCCACAATAGACACCTTGCCAGGCAAAGCTGACCCCGAGACAGGCAGTGTGCGATAATTATTTATTCTTATGACATCACCAAAACCAAAAAGTCCAAAGAAAGACGCTCCGCAGTCAGCAAAAGGAATGCGCGATATCATCGGAAAGGATTTTTATTCTCTTCAGGGGTTCATGGAAAAGGCTGCTGAGATCGCTCTCTACTACGGATTCAAGCCAATTGAAACCCCACTCCTTGAGCACACCGAAGTATTTACCTCCGGCGTCGGAGAAGAAACGGATATCGTGGAAAAAGAAATGTATACGCTTCGGACCAAAAGCGGCGACCAGCTCTCACTTCGGCCGGAGGGCACCGCGTCAGTGATGCGCGCGTATCTTGAGCACGGCATGCAAACCTGGCCACAGCCAGTGATGCTCTACTACGGAGGACCCTTCTTCCGTCACGACCGACCACAGAAAGGACGCTACCGGCAGTTTTATCAGTTTGGTCTTGAGATCTTGGGCACAGAAAAAAGTATCGCCGATACGATGGTGATGAAGATCATGATGACCATCCTCGAGGAAGCTGGCATTAAGGACATGACGCTTGAAGTGAACAGCATTGGTGACAAAAATTGTCGACACATCTACAAAAAAGCTCTCACTAATTACTACAAAAAGCATCTTGCCGCGGTATGCCCAGACTGCAAGCGACGATTCAAGGAAAATCCTTTGCGACTTCTAGACTGCAAGGAACCCCAGTGTCAGGAAATTAAAGCCGGTGCACCAGACCCAGTAAGCTATCTCTGCGAGGACTGCAAAACTCATTTCAAAGAAGTTCTGGAATCGCTCGAGGCCCTGAAGATTGAATACAAGATAAATCCTGCGTTGGTGCGCGGACTCGACTACTACTCTCGAACCGTCTTTGAAATTACCTCTCCTATTCCCGAGGACGAAAAGCCAGCTGAAATAAATGCCCCACAGACCGAAAAACCCGAGGATGCCGCTAAAGACGGGAAGGAAAAAACCACCGCAGTTCCGGAGGCAAAAGAAGAGCCACGAAGATACACTATCGCAAGCGGTGGACGATACGACTACCTCGGAAAAATGCTTGGGTCAAAACGGGACGTACCCGGTATGGGTGGTGCCATCGGAGTAGATCGTGTTCTCCTCTCGCCGGAAGTGCTCGATCTCTCTCCGCGGATCATCAAGAAACCAAAAATATTCTTTATCCAGCTCGGCTTTGAGGCAAAGCTCAAGAGCATGACGGTCATCGAGATTCTCCGGAAAGCACGAATACCTGTTTCAACTTCGCTCTCCAAAGATGGACTTTCTAATCAGCTGGGAAATGCCGAACGCATGAAAATTCCCTACGCAATAATCCTGGGCCAGAAAGAGGTCATCGACGGAACGGTCATCGTTCGAAATATGGAGAATCGTTCACAGGACACCGTACCACTCACCGAGCTCTCCGACTACGTAAAAAGTCATCTTAAGTAAGAATGACACGAAAACACCGTCTCACGTACTGGAGGCGGTGTTTTTATACCCGCCACGGCAAGGAGGAATGCGTCCATGCAATCTAAAGAGCTTCCACCCCGAGATCTTTTCCCCGAGGGCGATAAGATCGATGTTGCTTACGAGCGCGCCAAGGACAAGATCGAGGAGGCTAACGAACTGATCGATGCCATCCCCCGAAACCAGGAAAACCTGGAAGCGCCAGCTCAAGATTCATCTGATTCGTAATACCGCAATCACATCTCAATACATTTGAAAACCGGCTCTCCCCTTGGGCAGAGCCGTCTTCTTGACCCCTATCTAGGGCCGTGCTACCATTGCAAAACCTATGACAACCCGCATTGAAGTAAAGAAAAACAACAACGAAACCTCCTCCAGCCTTATTCGCCGCTTCCAGAAGCGCGTCCAGGGCTCAGGCATTCTTCGAGCAGCCCGGGCACGTCGATATAAGGAGCGAGACAAGTCTGAATACGTTAAGCGCAAGTTCACACTTCAACGTCTCGCACGAACTAAAAACTACGAAGAGCTTAAAAAGCTCGGAAAAATCAAAGATGTTCGATTCTAGAAACTTCACACGGAAAACTCCCCCACACATCCCGTATGAAAAGATAAAGAACGCTGTACTCGGAGAGGTCTATGACCTCTCTTTGGCGTTTATAGGGAGCACGAGATCTCGGAGGCTAAACCGTGAACACCGCGGCAAAGACCGAGCAGCCAATGTACTCTCTTTCCCATACTCAAAAAAGGATGGGGAGCTTCTTCTTGAGCTCAACTTTGCAAAAGACACATCAAGCGCATTTCTTTTATTTATCCACGGATTTTTTCATTTGAAAGGAATGGATCACGGGAGTATAATGGAACGGAACGAAGAAAAAATTCTCCACTTATTTTCTACTCTGCATAATGGCCCGCAACATAATAACAGGAATAGACGTCGGAACCTCATCCATTCGAGTACTCGTATCGGAGTACGTAAAAGGTAAAAACGGTCTTCAGGTCATCGGAACAGCGCATAAGGAATCGCGTGGCTTGAGACACGGATACATTGTTAACTTTGATGACGCAGCAGCATCTATTGCCGAAGCTGTGCGCGAAGCAGAGCGCAGTGCAAAAGTAAAAATCTCTCGGGCGCTTCTCAGTGTCGGCGGAGTAAGCCTGGGTACACTTACCGGAGAAGCGTCCATTGCAGTATCTCGAGCAGACGCAGAGGTTAATGATGTTGATGTTAAGCGCGTCATTGGAGCTTCCGAATCCAATCTCCGAGATCGAGTAAATCGGAAAATTCTCCACACTATACCGCTTGGGTATAAAATTGACGGGAAAAAAGTATTGGTTCGACCGCATGGAATGAAGGGCGGCATTCTTGAAGTTCGCACACTCTTCGTTACCTGTCTCGAGCAGCATCTTGAAGATCTGGTATCGGCTGTGGAAGCGGCTGGTGTGCGCGTGGACGACGTCATTGCTGCTCCCATCGCAGAGAGCAGTGTTGCACTTTCCAAACTTCAGAAAAAAGCAGGGTGCGTACTTGCAAACATAGGCGCGGAAACTGTTTCTATTTCAGTGTTTGAGGAAGGTATTCCCGTTTCACTCCAGGTCTTCCCCATTGGCTCCACCGATATAACGAACGACATCGCACTCGGACTCAAAGTTCCTCTTGAGGAGGCAGAGCGCATCAAAAAGTTCCGGGATGAAGGAAATCTCAAACGAAAAGTGGATGAGATCATCGAGGCTCGCCTCTCCGATATCTTCGAGCTTATCGAAGCGCATCTCAGAAAAATCGGAAAAAACGGACTACTCCCCGCAGGCATCATATTGACAGGAGGTGGCGCCATCATCGGAGCCATCGAAGATCTTGCCAAGAGCTCGCTCAGACTCCCCGCAAAAGTTGCAACACCGCGAGATATACGCGATCTTTCGTGGTCCATTGCATATGGCCTCTGTCTTCTAGGTCTCAATCCAAACGCAGCCGACGAATCACTCGGCGTAAAAATCGCGAAGCAATCCGGAAGCAACGTCATCGGCTGGCTCAAGCAGTTTTTACCCTAAACACATGCGCCCACGTACTATTTTAAGGCCGTACTAAGGGTCTTTTTGGTGAATTTGCTATGGAATTGGGCTTCTGATAAGCTTTAGGCACAAATTAGCCTTAAAGCCATGCCCAAAGTGAATCCAGAAATCGAGACATTCGCGCGAATCAAGGTTGTAGGTGTGGGCGGTTCGGGTGGAAATGCCATCAATCATATGATCAACCAAAAAACGAAAGGGGTTGATTTTATTGCGATGAATGCAGACGCCCAAGATCTTCACCAATCACTTGCCCCAAAGAAAATTCATATCGGTAAAAATCTCACCCGCGGACTTGGGGCAGGAATGAACCCCGACATTGGAAGAAAAGCAGCTGAAGAAACTATCGAAGAAATTCAAGGCGTACTCAAAGGCTCAGACATGGTGTTCGTTGCGTGTGGACTGGGAGGAGGCACGGGATCTGGTGCCGCACCAATCGTAGCAAAAACTGCAAAAGACCAGGGAGCACTCACTGTGGGCGTCGTTACAAAACCATTCACATTTGAAGGCTCGCAGCGTAACCGAATTGCATCAGAGGCGCTCGAAGCACTTCGGAAAGAAGTGGACGCGATCATCGTCATTCCCAACGACCGTCTTCTCTCTATAATCGACAAAAACACGAGCGCATCATCTGCCTTCTCGATGTGTGACGAGATTCTCCGCCAAGCGGTCGAGGGTATCTCGGATCTCATTACGACGCCGGGTATCATAAACGTAGACTTTGCCGACATCAAGGCTGTCATGCAAAATGCGGGCTCAGCGCTCATGGGCATTGGCACGGCAATCGGCGAAAAGCGCGCCGAAGAAGCAGCGCGAAATGCGATCAACTCTCCCCTGCTTGATATCTCGATTCAGGGAGCCCGGGGCGTGCTCTTTGCTATTGCTGGAGGCGAGGATATGACCATGTTCGAAATTCAGGAAGCTGCAAAAATCATTACAGAATCAATCGACAAAGAAGCAAAAGTTATATTTGGTGCTATCCGTGATGATAAGCTCAAAAAGGGAGAGATCAAGATCACTGTCATCGCGTCCGGCTTTCCAGAGAGTCTCTTGGTGCCGCGAAAGTCAGGCGGGCTCCTCGGAGGACTTGGGCTCAACAATGCTACGGAAAAAATAGAACGACCTCAGGTTTCAGAACCAGTCGTACAGAAACTAACACCGGAATCAATACCTCAGCCAATCCGCACCGTTGGGGCAATAGTAAATGACTTCCGCCAAATTCGGAAGCAAGAGCCAGAAAAGCCAGCCGGCGATACTAACGACAACGAACCGAGTGACGAAGACTGGTCGGCAGTTCCCGCCTTCCTCCGCCGCTCCCGCATAAAGTAGAGTTTCGAATACTCTTGCGCGATTAGCTCACTTGGTTAGAGCGCCTTCGTGACACGGAGGAGGTAACAGGTTCGATCCCTGTATCGCGCACAGATGTTTAGAAAACTTTCACTGAAAGATATCGAACAAGCTGTTGAACTTGATGCACTTTGGTTTGGGGAAAACGGAGTAACCCATAGGGAACTTGAAAAGCTCGTAACAACGGTACCGAGCAACACGATCGGTTTATTTGATACAGAAACACTGTTGGGCTTTGCGGCTTTTGAAATACTTCCTCCGGGCGAGCGGCCTAAAAACTATACTGGTTTCTGTATTGTAAACGACAAAACCTTGTTCATTCAACAATTTACAACACAGTCTAATTATAAGAAATCTGATTCCCACTTAGATTCTCAGCTGCTAACTGGCATAGAAAAAATCGCGTCAGAAAATCACTGCCTGGAAATATGGGAGGCGCTTTCAATTGAACATCCCTATAGCGCGGCGAAGAACCCGGACTTTGATGCTTTTGGGTTCTACGACAGGCAAGGATACACCGTAGACGAATCTGCGATGGCAGCATGGGAACCAAACGAAACCCTAAAGATACCCTGCTTTGTATTTAGGAAAGTTCTATAGAAACTAGAACCGCGCAGGTATTGGTTTTATCGGCGGGTAGTAGGATGGATCAATCGTCCGATCAAAACAAACCCGCCCAGCCTGGTGGGACCAGCCATCCTCGATGGTCCCCGATGAATAGACAGAACGAAGCGTTATTTCGTCAGAGGGCTTGCCAAACGTGGCACAAATCTGGAATGTAGGAGCCTGGTTTATACCGTTAGGAAGATATTCATACTCTCGAGCTGTTTCTGGATCCCGAGGAAGAGTTCGGCCCAGTAAGCCCGCTTCGATGTCGCCGAGCTGAACCGGAAGGGTGCCCTTATTCTGCCAGTAGGAAACCACCTCTCCCTGTATTTGTGCGAGCGCCTGCACTCGCAGATCGTCATACCGGTATGCACGGGCCGTAGCAGGAGTTCCAATAATCGCAAAGGAAGCAAAAATTTCGGCTAGTACAAGCACGACAATAATTACAGCCGCAGCTATGCGATGCACTTTCGTCGTTTTCTCTTTGAGATCTGAGAGGTAATACCAGAGAAGCACGGCGGCGACCACAACCGCTACCAGGCTCTTTGCAATAAATGCCGTAGAGAAATCTCGCCCATCAAGAAGATAGTATACCGCTGTAATACAATCGCCGATAATCGTACCGCCCGAAAAAAGGAGTGTGAGGTAGGTAAAAAACTTTCGAGTACGGGTGTACACTCTTTCAGGTTCGCGGCGGGCCAGCTGCTCAAACAAAAAGAGAAGCGTGAGAAGAATTGGGGTGACGACGATAAGCGTCGCAAGCCCAAAGCTTACCGACGGACGGTACGAGAGGTAATTAAGTACCGGAGGGTAGGCGTAGTCAATCAACGAGAACGCAACCGAGAGAAAGGTTCCGATCAACACATACAGAAGCGCAAAGGTCGTAAGACTCAGAAAAGAATCGCGTGCTGTTTTCATGGTCATAGTATGCTATTAGGCCGTCTCATCGCCAACTCAGTTACACCCTCCCTCACGGCCAGGGGTAGCCATCCACTAAGAGTTGCCGAATCACCGCATTACCTTGCTCATCTATGGCAACCTTGGCGCCCACCTCATGCTGAAAAAAAGAAAAGTTCTGTCCCTTCCCCTCTGGGATAAAGTACTCTTCGATACCATACCGGATACGTACAGTACCACTCTGAATTCCTGAGCCGAGGCGGTCGAGAGTCGGCGGCACCATCATGGAATCGAGGTTGCCACCGCTCTCAATAACGCCTTTCAAAAAGAGACCCTCTGAAGGCTTCTCTCCGGTTGCCGCAACGGCTGAATAATACTGACCCGAGGCACCGCGAGCTGGGTCACCCAGCACAACATACACAGTATCCCCTGTTCGCACGTATTCATCCTGGAGAAAAGAGCTCGGCAGCGATGAGACATCGTACCGGAACGTCACATAATCCCCTCTGATAGGATCTCGTGGGTCGACAGGCTGCACACGCAGCAGTACCTCAGTACCGCTCGTCACGACAGAAAGCTTGAAGGCCACAAGAGCGAGGACCACGAAGACTTGGGCAGCTACGAGAAGAATAAAGGTACGTTCCCGAGAGAGTTTCATACACTAGAGGGAAGAAACGTGCATGCCCTCACGGATAGCACCGACCATCTTTTTGCGACCTTTCTCCATAAAGAATCCCATACCGCAGAGCAGTATACCTGCACCAATGAAGAACACACTTTTGTCGAGTAACGAGAAGAAATCGAAATACTTAATCCCGATGAAGAGGAACAGAAAAAATGTTCCCAAGTTTACACGCCATGTTTCCTGTTCTGCATACCCAGAGAGAATGAGTGCCACCAATTCTGCAAAGAGGAGGAGGTTGAAGACGAAAAGCCACATAATACCCGAGCCAGTAAGCGAAGAGAGGAGCGAGAGGCTTTCATAGGAACCGGAACTCGAGAGAAAGAGTGTCTGCTCGGGAAGTGCAATGAGAAGAACAGGGACGAGGGCGAGCCCTCCAATGAAAAGTGCTCTCCCGGGGGAGATGAACTTTTCTCCGACAGAATAGACAAGAACCGAGATGAATGCAGCGAGTACAACGACAATAGAAAGCATGATCTCCCACGAACCATACGGCTGCACTCCACGGGTCATATACTGGAGAAATTCAAGCCCTGTCCGCGTGGAAAGAAAAAAGAGCGAGCTGGTCCCGCAGAGAAGTCCCAGAACCGTATACACCATGTACGCCCGCATAAATCCGAACTTTTTCTTATGAAGAAAGCTGAGTGAGTAGAGAAGAAGCGCGGTAAAAAGACCGATTGAGAAGTATGTTGCGGACTTAATCTCCTTTGGCTCGCCCCATTCAAATACACGATATAGCCACCAGCTGCTCAGTCCGATAAGCGAGAACGGGAGGAGAAGTAGTATACGTTTCCAGTATGCGAGGACGAGACCCAGAATGGACATGACGAGGAGCAGCGAGGCGTTTGAAAGTGGCGCACCGATCTGAATGTTCAGTGCTCCGAGAGCAATCCAGAGGAAGCCACAAGCAAAAAATATGTAGACCTGTCCCACACCATCTTCACGCGAAAAAGCTATAGCATTAATGCTCGTAACTCCAACATGTCTGCTGCGGAACATGCGAATGAACACGTAGATCAGAAGAACAAGTATGGCGACAGGCAGGAAGAGAAAGGGAACTATTTGAAAGAAAAAAGAGTCCATACCTTTTAGAGGAGGTTACGAATATCTTCTGGCATTCTGTTACGAAGTGTGAGGCCAGAAAAAAACAAGGCTCCAGCTGCGACGAGAAGCAGAAGCGTCGAAGTAAGAAGAAACGACGTGCCAGACAAGAACCCGAAAACAAAAAACGGCGCACCGGTCAAGGCAATGATAGCAAGAAGAAGAGCGGTATAAAAAAGCAGAAACGATTCTACGGCGAACGCAGTGGCGAGAGCGCCCAGCATCCACAACATGAAGCCGTCAGGCCAGTGTGCCTGGACATTGAAGATCTGCGCAACAAGAAAAATGCCGCCGCCATATATAAGTACCCCGAGAAAATACAGGGCGTGCGCTGTCTTCGGAAGTGAGTATTTGTGCTCGGCCAGCCAGCCCAGGACATATGCTGCGACCATGGCCAGAAGGATTATGGCAACCTTGGCTACGGGGCCAATTCCCTGCCAATTCGCGGCAATGAACGAAATTATTCCCAGGCCCACCGAGAGGGCGCCCAGCGTTACCACCACGCGAACAGTGTGTTTCTGTGAATTTTCTTGGTGAACCGGACTTGCACTAGCGGCACAGGCAGCCTGGATGGTATCTATGCTTATATTCTGAGCAAGCAATTCTTTATACAGCTCTTCCTTACTTCTTCCCGCAGAAAGAGCACTGTGAATATATTCTACAAGTTGTGTGTCTATCATGTGGTAATAATACTACTTTGCGCTATGTCCGCCAAACATGTTTCGTAGCGTTGAAAGCACCTTGCCCGCATAGCTGGGATTCCGCCCGGACTGCTCACGAAACGCGAGAGAACCTTCAATGATTGGCGTGGGGACTCCCAGCTCTTTAGCTGCTTCGATAGTCCACGCACCCTCACCGGTGTAAGCAACAGTACTTGAGATTTCCGCGAGATCAACACCGTACTTTTCGTACCCCTCCTTGAGCCACCCGATAAGACGAGACTCGATCACCGACCCCGTGTTGTAGATACGGGTAATTTCGAGAAGATCGAGCTGCATCGGCGTACGGCGCATTACTTCAAACCCCTCAGCAATCGCCTGCATCATGCCGTACTCGATGCCGTTGTGCACCATCTTCACAAAGTGACCCGATCCTGCGGGCCCGAGGTGTGCATAGGCAGTCGGTGCAGAAACAGCTTCGAAAAGCTCCTTGTGGCGGAGAAACACTTCCTTCTTCCCGCCGACCATAATACACGCTCCATGACGTGCGCCCCATGGACCACCTGAGACACCAGCGTCCATGAATTCAATACCGTGCGCGGCAAGTCGCTCTGCGTTCGCACTCGACCGCTTGTACTGAGAATTCCCCCCATCAACAACGACATCTCCTTCCGAGAGAAGTGGCAGGATTTCAGAGATAACCCCATCTGTCGCTGCTGCGGGCACCATCACCCACACGAGTCGCGGTGCCGAAAGCTGGCCGACCATCTCCGCAAGAGAAATTGCCGTCCCACTCCCGCTTACATCGTACGTCACACATTCATGACCCTTTTCGGTGAGTCGCAGAACCATATTTGCCCCCATCTTGCCCAAACCCACATATCCTAATTTCATGGTAAAAAAATTATTTAGTCCCCGGCGGATAAAAGGTCAGTGGCACCGCACCAGAGTTCCAAGCAGTAATAATCGGATCGATAAACTGCCACATCGCACGAATCTCGTCCGTCGACACAAAAAGCGTTTGATCTCCGGTGATGCAGTCAAAAAGCAGCTTCTCGTATTCATCGGTGTGCTGACCTCGCATACCAGCCGCCCGATACGTAAATGTGAAATCGCGCTCTTCCATAAGCATCTCGAGCCCCGGTTTCTTTGCCCAAAACTGAATCGTAATGCGCTCCTCAGGCTCCAGCTGGAAAATCACTCGATTCTTAAAATGCACCTTCTCGCTGGGCGGACAAAGACACGGGGAAGGATGTTTAAACGTCACCACAATCTCCTTTCGAACAGCACCAGCACGTTTTCCCACCTCAAGGGTCACTGGCACACCGCGCCACCGCGGAACTTCGAGAGAGGTACGGATCTTAAAATACGTCTCGGTCGTTGACTCCTCTCCTACTCCCTTGATAGCTCTATATCCTTCATACTGCGCTCGCTCGCTTGTTTCTAGAATCACCTCAGGCGTAGGAACAGTAATCGTTTTAATAAGCGAGCTTCGCGCGGCGCGCACGGCGTCAGCTTCATAGCTTACCGGATACTCCATAGTGACCAGCGCCAACATCTGGAGCATATGGTTCTGACCTACATCCCGGAGGGCACCCACACCGTCATAAAAAGCGCCACGGTCCTCCACACCAAGCGTTTCCAAAAAGCGAATATCAATGCTTTCAATTACGGCATTTGTCCAGCTTTGTTCAAAAAGATTGTTCGAGAAACGAAACGCCAAGATATTCTGGAGCATCTCTTTCGCAAGATAATGATCGATGCGGTAAATCTGCGACTCCTTAAAAAGGTGCCCGAGAAGTTCATCGAGTTTCTCAGCAGTCTCAAGATCTTTACCGAAGGGCTTTTCAACGATCACCCGCGTCCACCCCTCATCTCCGCCACATGGCTCAGTGAGCCCCGAGGAGGCAAGGTTACGCGCAATCGATTCGTAAAACGCGGGTGGCGTAGCGAAATAAAACAAC
>CAYJBK010000011.1:9165-13520 GCA_964368365.1 uncultured Candidatus Saccharibacteria bacterium | reverse complement strand
TTATGGAAATGAGAGAGAGATCGATGTAGGGGAGGCTGTATTTCTGTGAGAGTACCTGCGCGAGCTGTTCCGCTTCTTCTTGGTAGAGGTCGTCGAGTCGCTTTTTCTGCTTATCCTCGTCGAATGCGATCGTCATGTGCACACATTCTACGCGCCTTTACATCCAGAAACAATATCGACAGCAAGGTTCTTTCGTGCTGGCAGTTGGCCTGATGACACTATTTTGTTCCAGAAGCGTCATGTAACCGCGAGGGTCTTGACTCGGGTTTTTTCTGGTGGTAGAAATCACGGGATGTGTGTCTGATTTCGAGGTCCTTTACATACTGGCGCGGGAAGTTAGAGTATGGCTCCAATGGGCCATTTTATAGATTTTCTGTCAAAGCACCTACGGGTAACCAAAAGGGGCTTGACAGAAGCCAGAAACGGTGATATGATTAACGAGGAAAAGATGGAGTAGAAGTCCGTCTTGAGGTGTGCTCATTTCGAGCCCCTTCGTCGTCGTAACCCCATTTTAGGAGGGGTCTCGAATGAACAAGTTCGTTTCCAGAATGGTGCTCGTGCTTGGGATCGTTCTCGGTTTCGCGGATGTGGTCCGCCCGCAGTCCATCCGGCCGGTTTACTTACCAGCCGAACACCACACCGTCTTTTGGTACAGAGAGTTCGGGTGGCTGGTGTTTCCCCTGTGTGATGCCGAGTACGGTAAGCAGTTGGAGGAGTTGGCGGAGGTCTTCTTCGATGCGATTCCGTACTCTCGTGGCTACGTTGGGGGTCGTTCATCGAGACCCTGGCGTGGCTTCGAGGTCACTGCCGGGGTTAAGGGCTGGAAAGGCCGCGGTTTTCGTCCAACGGTTCCCTGGCCGGTCTCCAGCCGCCCGACTCTGATCCTGAACTCTCGGGGACGAGGGTTCAACACCCGCCGCTAACTAGTTCCACCGTCCCGCGCAGATTCTTAACCGGATGCTGCGCGGGACACAACCCGAGGTCTATAGTGACATGCGTTACTACAGGCACCCAGACATGAGCGTTCAGAGAAGTAACAACTTCTGTGAACGCTCTCCCTGAGTTTTCACAGATCTTTTCAATTCGATACCGGAAGGTGTTACTAAAGCCTTTCGAAACTCCCTGAGGAGGGAAGTGCTATGCGGTTCGTGGCTAGTGTTCTGGTGCTGATGCTCGTGCTGTGCAGTGCGAAAAAGGCGCTCGCTGGTCGGAGTGGTGCGATCCTTGCGGGGGAGAGCCCCTACTGCTACGCACACCAGGGGTACCATGACCCGGGTGTGTGGACGACGCAGTGCGATGCTGGGCAGCCTGCCCAGCAGTACGCGCCAGCGACGTACGCCCCTCAGGTGTACCAGCAGCAGTACTGCGCTCCGGAGCCGATCTTCAGATCGAGCTACTGCGCGCCGAACTGGCGCCAGCAGTCCTACTGCCCGCCCCGGCGGTACTACGAGGACCGGTATCGGCGGCGCAGGTACCGGCCCACCTACAACAGCCGCTGGTGGTAAAACACCCCGCGGCAAAAAAAAGAGACGTGCAAGGCCCCTTGGCAGTGCACGTACTCGTCTCTCTTGGCCTCTAGTAAACGAAAGTTTACTGGGACCAAGAGTTTGCGAGTAAGTTTCGCAATCACATCCATGAGGGAGGCCCGGCCTCCATCATACGAGCACCTTGTTAGTTACATATGTGCTAGTTATATAGATACGACAGACAACCACACAACCGGGTGATGCTCTGTCGAGCTAACCCAAGACTTTTCTTGCGTGTGAAATCGCGAAGAAAGGGGAACTCGACATGTACAACAACCTGGTGTCCGTGCTGGTGCTCGCCGTCGTCCTCGCTAACACCTCGGTGGTGTCGGCGCAGATGTTCGGACCGCCGTCGATTCTCGACAATTTCAGGCTCGACAACAAGGGCCTCGATACGTCGGGCACCGACGAAAACGGACTGGTCGTCGATGACGTGGAGGCGAATATGGCCGCTAACCCGGCCTCTCGCCCCGCGCTCGGCGCACCGGTTCCCGCATCCGCGCCTACCACGAGCGCCGCGCCGTCCAGCAGGACGACTGCAGCGCCCGTACCGGCGGCTTCAACGGCTCCTCGATCGCAGGCCGATCTCCTCGCGGAGATCGATCAGCTTCGCAGGGAGAAGGCAGCGGCCGAGAGGTCGCTCGACGAAGCTCGGGGAGCACAGTTTCCCACTCAGGCAGAAATCGATGCAGAAGCCAAGGCAGCGGCCGCCGAAAGAAAGGCGGTCGAAGCTCTGGCGCTGGCTCGACAGGAGAGGGAGAAGATCGATCGGGACACGGCGGCTCATAAGGCAACCGAAGCTACGATCGCGAAGCTCCAGTCGGACCTGGAAGCCGTGAAGGCGTCCAAGTCCACCACCTCTTCGTGTCTGACCGAAGACAAGTTCTTCAGGTCGCAGGACAAGATCGTCGAGTCCTTCGGGAAGATGCTCGTCCTGGCCAACGCTCCCATTCGCGAAGAACTCTCTGGTCTCCGGAAGGATGTCCGGGAGGAGAACGCGAAGGTCGTGGCGGCCGTCAACAATTTGGCGGCGAGCATTGGTTCTGGCCTCGTCGGCACCGGTGGCGATATGAAGGTCCTGGACACGTCTCGGATGGTCGGTAACCCGAATAGGGTCAGCGATTTCGGGAACGTTCAGTTCATGAGTATCGACGGCAAGCCGGTTGCCCAGATTGGTCCTGGTCCGCTGAACCTTTCCCTCGCGAACTTCGACGCTACGAAAAGCCGGCTCGTCATTGAGCCGGCCAGGGCGACGGGGTGTCGTGGTGGCAGAGGTGGCGGCCGCAGCTCGTCTGGGTCCGGCTCCTCGTTCGTGGCAACGTCTGGGACCGCAGGATGCGGTCGCGGGCAGCTTATCTCGGATAAGCCTACCGTCAACATCCAGAACCAGAACACGCAGGGAGGCAGTTCTCAGATGGGACCGGGGACGTTCGGCGGGGGTTACACCCAGCCGGCGCCTCAGGTGCCTGTGACCTACGCGGCACCGCCTCCGCAGCAGTCGTTCTTCCAGCCACCGCAGATGTTCGAGCAGCAGCCGTACTACCCGCAGCAGCAGTATTACGGCGGCGGTGGATACGGTCGCCGTGGATATCACCACGGGCGTGCTAACTGGGGCGGCGGTGGATATCGCGGCGGTTACGGTGGTGGACACCGCAACTACGGCACCACCCCCATCTTCGGCGGCGGTGGTGGCGGAGGTGTCATTCGACAGGCACCCCCCACCACCATCCCGAACCCTCGGCAACGAGGGTTCTGAACACGCTAACTGGCACATTACGTCCCGCGCGCATTGGGCGCGCGGGACACAAGCGGCGGTAGCTGATCATACGATCTTCTGCCTCTCCTTTCTCAATTCTTAAGCGACATTTTTAGATTGCTTGAGTATTGAGAATAGAGCTTATGCAAAAAATTAATAACATCTTTGTCCGTCTCATGACCGCCGTGCTTGCACTCGCGGTGCTTGGTGCGGCAACACCTGCGCTTGCGCAGAATCGTGGTCCGATCCTGACCGATGACGGCCTGGGCGTGCTCGCGGTATACAACTCAACGCAGCATCCTAACTCCAACAATTTCTGGGCTTTTTCGACGACCGCACAGCCGGGAGAAACTGTTGAGTTTGGTATTTATTACGCTAACGATGGCGATGCGACGATCCGCAATGTTCGCGTTCAGCTTTCACAGCCGGGCGCAGGCGCACTCTCGTCTCACCAGTTGACCGGTATTGTCTTTTCTGACAATGCGGGCAGCATGCAGGGAACAGCACGGGTAGACTTATCCTCTCCGCTTACGCTCGCCTTTGACGGTGAAGTAAACTGGGACCGAAACACGACTGGTAGAGGAGTTGCTCTCACGAATGGCGTGAACATCTTCAGCTCGTCCGGAGTCACTCTCGGCGACATTGCTCCGGGTGAGTTCGGCACAGTTGTTGCACGTTTCCGTGTGGGTAACCAGCAGGCGGTAAACAACCCGCCTCCTCAGCAGCTGAATCCTCTTGTGACGACCGGTTCTGCAAGCTCTATCTCTCAAAACTCTGCGCTCGTAAATGGTTCCATCGACTTTCGAGGAACCTTCCAGAACGCTAACTGTTTCTTCGAGTACGGTCCAACGACCAACTTGGGAAACACCTCGAACAGCCAGTCGGTATCTGGGAGTAACACCCAGAACTTCTCGGCGACACTCTTCAACCTTAATTCGAACACGACCTATTCCTACCGTGCGACCTGTCAGGTAAACGGACAGAACTTCAGTGGAGCAATTCTTTCGTTCACGACTCAGCAAGTCCAGCAGGTAGTGAACATTGACCCCTTCGTAAGTACTGGTCCGGCAACC
>CAYJBK010000011.1:0-9155 GCA_964368365.1 uncultured Candidatus Saccharibacteria bacterium | reverse complement strand
CCCCCCAGTTTTTTATAATTGACCGCTTACCACCTACTGCTCCTGCAACCTCAATTGGCCAAAACTCAGCTCTCGTGAACGGCACGATCGACTTTCGAGGAACATTCCAGAACGCTAACTGTTTCTTCGAGTACGGTCCAACGCCCAACTTGGGAAATACCTCGAACACCCAGAACGTGTCTGGGTCAAACTCCCAGAGTTTTTCTGCGACACTCTTTAATCTTAACTCCGGCATAACTTACTTCTACCGAGCAAACTGTCAGGTTAATGGCCGAAACTTTACCGGGTCAACTTTGAGTTTCCAGACTCTCGGCGTACAGCCAAACGTGATTAACACTGCCCTCACGGTTACGACAAATCCTGCAACGGAAATCTTCACCGACTCCGCACGTCTTAATGGCTTTGTCTCGACAGGCGGACAGCTCCAGCAGGTGAGTGGGTTCTTCGAATACGGTCTCACGACTAACTTCGGAAACCAGACTCCGGTTGGTAACTTCGGGTCTGTTACCTCAACAACCTTCACGAGCGTTGTTCTGAATCTTCGACCGAACACGACCTACTTCTTCCGCGCAGTCGCACAGAATCAGTTTGGTCAGGTGGCACGTGGTGCAACCCTAAGCTTCACTACTCGCGCGGCTGTGGCGGTGTTCACTCCGGCTCCTGCGCCACGCCCGGTTCCTATCCAGCCTCAAGTAATCGTTGCTCCAGCGGCTTCACCGATCATCATTTCCTACGGACTTGATAACGTGCATCCGCTTCCGGGCGATGTGGTACTGTACCGAATCGGTTGGTTGAACCAGGGCCCCGTTCGTCTTACGAACGCAATCCTCCGCATCACGCTTCCAACAGGCCTTACCTTCATTGATAGCCAGAGCGGTATTGCGCGAGACGGTCAGACACTCATTTTCCCGATCGGAAACATTCCTGTCGGTGGAAGTGGTGCTATTACCTTCCGTGCATCGGTTAACTCAAACGTAGTGATCGGCACTGATCTTCCCATGGCAATACGCATGGATTTCTTCAATCCAACAACGGGCAAGAATGGTGATGTGACGATTACGGGCTTTACGCACGTAGCGCCAGAGCCGAGTCCGATAGTTGCGGTTGCTGGAATTCTGAGTCCTGCGCCTACGGTCGTGGTCGTAGCCACGTCAACGCCTACGGTCGCTGTGGTTACTACCCCTACCAACACGGCTGCCATTACGACGGTTGCTAACTCATTCTTCCCGCAGACTGCGATAGGATGGTTGCTTCTCCTCATCGTTGCGGTGCTCATCGTAGCCCTTATCCGCCGCGCATTTACGGGAGGTGCAGTAAACGGCTAACACTGCTTCATACTGTCAGTACAAAAAACCGCAGGGCGAAAGCTCGGCGGTTTTTTGATTGCCCACAGGGGGCGCCCAGAGTAGAATGGGCTCTATGAAGCAGGTGACTAGGAGTCTCTCGGAAACACACGAACTGGCGCGAGCCTTTATTTCCGGCCTTTCTCCGGGTGTTCGCGGCGCCACGGTCCTGGGGCTAACCGGAAACCTTGGGGCAGGGAAGACGGCTTTTATGCAGGGGATGGCAGCGGCGCTCGGCGTACAAGAGACGGTGACGAGCCCAACATTTGTTCTCGAGAAAATATATCGCCTCGAGGGGCAGTCGTTTTCCCGCCTCGTACACATAGATGCGTATCGTCTCGAGGGTCCCCGAGAGCTCGCTGCCCTAGGCTGGGACGAACTTCTGGAGAGTCCAAGCACCTTGATATGCGTAGAGTGGGCGGAGCGGGTCGAGACTGTTCTTCCAGAGAATACGCGACGTCTGAAATTTACTTTTATAGATACTGAGACTCGCGAGATCGAGATACCCGATGCCTAACACCTATTCAAAAAAACTCGTGCTTCTTGATGCGCATGCAATTTTGCATCGAGCGTATCATGCATTACCAGGATTTCTCTCTCCCTCGGGTGAGCCGACGGGCGCTCTGTATGGAGTCACCACGTTTCTTTTGAAGATTGTAAAAGACCTGAAACCGGATTATCTCGTGGCGTGCTATGACCTTCCCGGCCCCACGTTTCGGCATGAGTCGTATAAAGAATATAAAGCGGGACGCGCGAAAGCGGATGATGATTTGATAACACAGATGAAGAGTTCGCGCAGAATATTTGAAGCGTTCGATATACCGATCTATGACCACCCAGGGTTCGAGGCAGACGACATGCTTGGCACGATAGTGGAGAAAGTGCGACGCGATAACGCCAAACTAAAGGATGGCGAAAAAGTGCAGGTTGTCATTGCCTCCGGCGACATGGACACACTCCAGCTCATTCATGGGGACGAAGTGGTGGTGTACACGCTTAAGAAGGGACTCAATGACACGATCATTTATGACGAAGATGTGGTGAAGGCTCGTTTTGGGTTCGGCCCCGAGCTCCTCCGTGACTACAAGGGGCTTCGCGGAGATCCTTCGGACAATATCATTGGAATCTCGGGCATCGGAGAAAAGACCGCTACAGAGCTGATTCAAAAGTTTGGTGAGCTTGAGGGAATGTATCGGGTCCTCAAGAAGGACCGTGCTGAAGTAGAAAAGCAGGGGATTAAGCCTCGCATCGTGGAGCTTCTTCTTGCGGGGGAGGAAGAGGCACTCTTTTCTAAAATTCTAGCAACTATCCGGCGAGATGCACCCATCGTATTTCAGCTTCCGCAAAAAGTCTGGGCCGAGTCGCTTGACCGTGAGAAGGTCAGTACACTTTTTACCGAGCTTGGGTTCAAGAGTCTTCTTGCGCGGCTCGACATGCGGACCGGTGCGTCTCGGCAAGCGGAACCACCAGCGCCACTTCCTCTCAAACCGCAAGAGGATGAAATTGATCCCAGGGAACTGAGGGAAGCGCAGATTGCCCTCTGGATCCTTGACTCCTCACGTTCCGAACCAAGCCTCGACGATATTTTAAAATATGCTCGTACCAACTCTTTTTCAGTGGCGAAGGCGTATCTTATGGAGAAGCTCGCGGCGTCAAAGCTCGACCATGTGTATCGAACCATCGAGCTTCCACTCATGCCCGTCTTCGATGCGGCATCGCAGCGTGGAATCCTCATCGATCGCCCGTATCTCGCTGAGCTTTCTCGGAAGTACCACGGCGAGCTCGAGGTCGTTCAGAAAAAGATTTGGGCGGCGGCGGGGGAGGAGTTTAATATAAGCTCGCCGAAGCAGCTGGGGGAAATTCTTTTCACGAAGATGGGCCTCACGGCGAAAGGGCTCAAGAAAACCGCTGGTGGTGCGCAGTCTACCCGCGAGTCAGAACTCGAGAAGCTCAGTGACCAGCATCCGATCGCGCGAGATATCATGGTCTATCGGGAACTTTCAAAACTTCTTTCCACGTATATAGACGTGTTGCCCCAGCTTGCCGACGAAAACGGTCGCGTACACACGCACTTTATTCAGACGGGCGCTGCTACAGGACGGATCTCGACCCGTGATCCCAGTATTCAAAATATTCCGATCAAGACTGAGTACGGACAAAAGATTCGGCGTGCTTTTGTGGCAGAGAAAGGGTGGGTTCTTCTCGACATAGACTACTCCCAGATTGAGCTCCGGGTTTTGGCTATGCTTTCGGGTGATGAAAAATTGATCAAGATCTTCCAGACTGGTGGCGATATCCATGAAGCGGTGGCGCGAGAGGTTTTTAAGGTTGGCGAGGGGCAGGTGACCAAGGATATGCGTCGCAAGGCGAAGGTCATAAACTTTGGCATCATCTACGGCATGGGCGTCAGCGCGCTTCAGAAAAATTTGGGATCCACGCGTGCTGAAGCACAGGAGTTTTACGACAACTATTTTACGCAGTTTCCAGGAGTTGCCGCATACATAGAAGCGGTAAAAGAGGAAGCCCGGTCGAAAGGATATACGGAAACCCTTTTTGGTCGACGTCGATACTTTCCAAACATTGTTCGTGGGCCAGCATTTCTTCGTGCCGCCGAAGAGCGCATGGCGCAGAATGCACCGGACCAAGGGACCGCAGCCGATATTTTGAAGATCGCGACTGTCGATGCAGACCGGAAGCTGAAAGAAGCGGGGCTTGGGAAAGACGCTCGTCTGCTTCTCCAGGTGCACGACGAGCTTGTGTATGAAGTAAAAAAGGGAAAGGTGAAAGCAGCTGCCGCAGTGATACGGTCTGCTATGGAGCGTGTGATGGAGGGGAATCCGAGGGGTAGGGACGTGCCACTTGCCGTAAATGTAAGTATTGGCGAGAGCTGGGGGGAAACCAAAGAGCTTTAAGCGAGACCAATGTCGTACTCCAAAAGGACCAAGAATTTATTTAATCCCAATTCTCGGGAGCCTTTTAAGCTTTCGCGGTCTCGGATCGAAAACTTTTTGCGGTGCCCGCGGTGTTTCTATCTCGACCGCCGGCTTGGGGTTGACCAGCCTGCTGGATTTCCATTCAATCTAAATTCTGCGGTCGATCATCTTTTGAAAAAGGAGTTTGATGTGCATCGAGCTCGTCAAACCGCACATCCGTTGATGAAAACATATACCCTTCCGCTTGTTCCATTCCGGCACGAGAAGATGGACGAGTGGCGGGAGAATTTTGTTGGTGTCCAGCACCTTCATGAACCGACGAATTTGCTCATTACAGGAGCGGTAGATGATATCTGGGTGAACCCTGAGACTAAAGAAATCCACGTTGTGGACTACAAGGCGACGAGTAAAGACGGGGGAGTCGGGATCGATGCCGAATGGCAGCAAGGGTATCGGAATCAGATGGAGATGTATCAGTGGCTGCTTCGGCGGAACGGGTTTTCTGTTTCCGATACTGGATACTTCGTGTACGCAAATGGTCGGCGAGACCCCGCTGCCTTTGATGGAAAGCTTGAGTTTACTGTTGAGATTTTTCCGTACACTGGATCGAGCGCTTGGGTGGACGCGGCGCTTCAGAAAATCAAAGCATGCCTCGCGGCGGACCAGATGCCAGAGGCCGCGGAAACTTGTGACCACTGCGCGTATCGGGCTGCTGCCTCGGAGGTCGAAGGCGCGATCGGTGGTCAAACAACACTCTTCTAACATGCTCTATCTTTTTTATGGAACTGATGCCGACCGAGTTCGTGCGAAAGTCGGAGAGGTTATAGAAAAGCTTAAGACGAAGCGGCCCGACGCGTCCGTTTTTTCTTTTAATCCTGAGTCGTGGAGTGCGGGCCAATTTGAGGAGATGATTGGCGCGCAGACGCTTTTTGCGGGCAAGTCGATCATACTTGGCCGCGAGCTTCTTGGATTCAGCCTTGCCGCTGAATTTATTTTGAAACACGTGGATGAGATCCAGGAATCTGAGAACATCTTTTTTCTTCAGGAAGGAGAACTCAAGAAGGATATTGTTTCAAAAATAGAAAAGAAGGCAGAGAAGGTTCAGGAGATTGGGGTGAAGGCAAAAGCGGGGAAGCCACGTGATGCCTACAACATATATGCTTTTTCAGATGCGCTGGGAGATCGTGACAGAAAAGGATTGTGGATCGAGTATCAGCGGGCACTTCACGCGGGGCTGGTTCCCGAAGAACTTTTCTGGAAGTGCACCTGGCAGATAAAGAATATGTTACTTGCAACGCGCGGGTCTCGCGCGGGAACACCCGAGTCTTTGAATATGAACCCCTTTGTTTTTAAAAAAGCACTTTCCGCTGCGCGGAACTATACCGAAGAGGAGCTGGTTTCGCTGCACAGAGATTTTGTGAAGATCTATCACGACGCGCGTCGAGGGCGGGGAGAGCTTGCGGTAGGGCTCGAGCAGAAGATTCTCGCGCTGTAGTATTTGACTCTTCCACTAAAACGTGTTAGAAGAGAGGTGGTAACAGTTTAGTCTCGGGTTTTCAGTACCTATCACACATGCGACAGGAGGTGCTTTGTGGCAGAGCGTATCACTGGAACGGTTCGCTGGTTCAGTGTGTCCATGGGGCTTGGTGCTGTCGGAGCTGACGGCTCCGACAAGGAGTACGCGGTCCACTACGACCAGATCATGGTGGACGGATTCCGGTGGCTCGAGAAGGAAGAACGCGTTTCCTTCGAGCCTCAGGAACGAGGCCACAAGGGTCGGCCCACGGCCCTCGCACTCGAGCGGTCGCACCTGGTTCGCGCGTCCGTTCGATTCTCGGATCACGGACCCGCAGTCCTGACGCGCCGCGTCGTCGGTGAGCGGGAAGCGTGGGTGGCCGATCTCACGGCTAACGCCGCCGGAACCGTCGCGCTCCTCGGAGCAGACGGGAAGCCGGTGGGTGCTCACGTTGACGTTCCGGGCAACTTTCGGGCGTATCACGTGGGGTCCGAAGGGTTCCTGTGTGCACGGCTTCACTACTCGAGGAAGATCGACAGGGAGCGTGGCGGGCTCGTGGTCTTGAACCGATTCAAGACGCTGCTTCACAAGGTCGCACCCGGTTCTACGGTCGAACGAGTCGATCCGCAGTGGTTTCTTGCGAATGTGAGACCCTCGGGGGATGTCCGCGTCCTCAGTCTTGCCTGGCGCAACCAGAGCAAGTCGGGGTCGCCTACCCAGAGCTACTTGATTCTGCGGGTGGAGCACCAGTTCAAGCTGGATCTCGAGCGGGCCGAGGGTGAGGCCGGCTACATTGAGGGAGTCGTGGCGCGGGAACCGCATGTGCGGGACGGGGAAAATCTCGCCCAGTCCATCCGTGAGCTGCTTCACGTGAAGCAGTCCAGTGCCACGGCCTGGAAGAGTCAACAGTCTGCTGGCGAATAGCTGGCAGCGAAAGGAGAGTGAGGGCCTGGGGGTGCGTGATGCAACCCTGGGCCTTTTTGCTATCACCTATTATACTTAACCCACTATGGCAACGATAAAACGCGGAACGGATGATGATTCTCTGGACCCACGAGCCCGAGCACGACTTGAGGAAGAGGCAAGACGCGAAACCGAACTTATAAAAAAGAAACAGGAAGAACAGCAGAAAAAGCTCGAAGAGGCGCGGAAGCGGGACGATCAACGTAAGCTGGACGAAACACAGAGAAAAGTCGAGGCCGAAATTCGACAGGTCGAGGTTAAACTTCAAAAAGCAGAACAGGAGCTCGGAGATATTGAAGCTGAGGTGAAAGAGGGAGGAGAAGTCCGCGAATTGGCGCAGGAGAACACGTACAAACTCAAGGGTCGGGTGTCTGAACTCGAACACACGCTTACGAAGACGGAAACAGAGCTGAGAACCCTTGACGTTCGGCAGAGGACGATTGAACAAGATATTCGTCGAGCTGAAGACAGTGCAAAGGCGGGGAGAGAAGAGAGCTCTCAAAAAGAGCTCCAGACTCTTCGTCTCGAAGCCGATGCTCTCAGGCGAGATGAAAAAACAAAGAAAGCCGAGCAGGAGCGTGTAACGCGAGAGCTCGCTGAAGCTCGCCGAGAACTAGAAAAGCAACAAAACACTCTTCGGAAGCAAGAGGAGGAGATCGAGCGAAAGCGCCGCGAACTCGAATCCAGGGAAAGTGCCCGGAAGGGTGGAGCTCTGAAAAAACAACTTGAGGACGAGCTGGCTCAGCGCGAAGAAAAGGCACAAGTGCTCGAACGTGAGATCGAGGTCTTAAGAGGCAACCTAAGGGTGAGAGAAACTACTGCAGAAAATGCTGATCGTGGGACAAAGGACTCGGAGAAGGAGCTCGAAGCTCGGGAGCTTGTGTTTCAGAAAAAAGAAGCTGAGCTTGAGGCGCTGCGCCGAGAGATAGATGATCTTCGAAGGGGGGTGGAGGCTAGTGCAAATGGCCCCAAGGGGTTTCTTCGAGAGATTGAAGTGCTTAAAAAAGATCTCAAGGATCAGGAGGCCGCGCTTCAGAAGCTTACGAGCGAGATGGAGGTCCTTCGAAGGAAGGTAGCCGAGGCAGAGAAGATTCCAGAAAGTGACCTGAAGCAGATGGAGGCCGAGAAAAGAGATCTGGACATGAGAGCAGCGGCACTTCAAAAGCTTGCTGGGGATATTGAAACAGCAAAGGTAAATCTTGCAGCCCGGGAAACTGCTTTCAAAAAGAGCGAAGATGATTCGGCCGACGTGCTCGAAAAGGAACAACAAATTGAAAAGAAGTTGAGAGATCTTGAGGCACGAGCTCAAGCAGGCGGAGATCGAAAGACCAAGATTGATCAGGCACTCGTTCCCAAGCAAAAGGAATTAGAGCAAACCAAAACACAAAAACAAGAAGATCAGAAACAAGTCGAGACTCTTCGCGCTGAGCTTCAGAAGGTTCGTGACGAGATTCGGGTTACCGAACAAAGGAAACAAGAGGGTGCTCGAGGCGCGGACAGGGCGATTCAAAGGCGTCTGAATCAGGAACGTGTGGTCAGGGCCGCCAAACAGGAACTCGAAAAACTTACGCAAGAAGTCGAGCGTATTCGTGCAGCAAAGCAAGCGATTCGCTAGTTTTTTGTCGCTTTTTTTGCGCGTGCAGCTCGATGCTGGTTTTTAATCTTAAGGTAGGCAGCTTTAAACTCCTTAGAATCCACTTTCATGCTTTGAAATAGCTTTGCTGGGTACTTTTTTCGAACCATAAGAAGCTTGGTGCGAATGATTTTTTCTGCGTCGAGCCCGAGGAGCGCCACGAGCTCGAAGCAATAAATGAGAACGTCAGCGACCTCGCCTTCTATTTCCTCGATTTTCTTTTTGTCTTTTCTGAATTCGGTTAGTGATGGATTGGTCCACTGGAAAACTTCTAGAAGCTCCGCGGCTTCGATCGAGATCGATTTTGCAATGTCGCCAGGATTCAGATTATCCCATTGTCTTTCTTGAAGATGGGTCAGTATCTCGTGTGTTAGCTTTTTCATCAAAATGTATTAGCGTGTTATTTCTCCGTACCAAATATCATTATTCCAGTGCCAGTTCGTATCCATGCCACCGAAGATCCAGAGTTTGCCTCTGAAACTCATTACTTTATGATCTTCTCGTCCTACCCAACCGCCATCGGTCGGTACTTTTTCCCAGTGCGCGCCGTCTTGGGTGAACCAGGTATCGCCAGTGCCTGCATTGCTTTTGGTGTCGAGCCCCCCGACGAGCCACAGCGCGCCTCGGTAGGGAAGAATTACGTGTCCCTGCCGCTTCCCCAGCGGGGTCGAGGTGGCCACAATTTCCCAGGATGTGCCGTCAGCGCTTTTCCACACGTCGTCGTAGCCCACTGTTCCAGAAGACATGCCGGAGAGGAGCCAGAAGGT
>CAYJBK010000010.1:0-13680 GCA_964368365.1 uncultured Candidatus Saccharibacteria bacterium | reverse complement strand
AGAGCACTTTATAGAGTACGGCCAGTATACTACAGCCACCAGGGCCCGCTAGGTTTACATATGGGCTTATGTATGCTATAGTTTTTGGAATGACTCAAGACAAGATCTACATCTACGGAAAACATGCCCTCATAGAAGCGCTCCGCCACTCACCGCACGCACTCAAGAAAGTGTTCGTATCACCGAACCTAAAGGACCCCACGCTCATTGCTATGATCGACCGCAACAAGGTGCCCCGGGCACTCCTTTCGGTCAGCAGCCTGCCTGGCGATGTCAAAGGCTCGGACACTCACCAGGGCGTGATCGGCGTATTGACGCTCGACAACCTTACAATCCCCTACGAAAAGTTTGCCGAGACCCTTTCAAAAGACCCGAAAACCGCACTCGTTCTCCTTGACGAGATCCAGGATCCCCACAACGTGGGTGCCATTATCCGGTCAGCAGCTGCATTTGGAATTTCTGGCGTGCTCATTCCTCAGCATAATCAGGCACCTGTTACGGGCACCGTCGTAAAGGTCTCGGCAGGCATGGCGTTCCGCATCCCGCTCGTAACCATCGGGAACATTAACTCAACGATCCACGACCTCAAGAAACGAGGCTTCTGGATATACGGCCTGGAAGGGGGAAAAAATGTTGATATTGGCACAGAAAAATTTACGCATCCCAGTGTCTTTGTCCTCGGCAACGAATCCAAGGGAATTCGCCAAAAAACACGAGAACACTGCGATGTGCTCCTTTCAATACCCATCCATCCACGATGTGAATCGCTGAACGTGGCGGCTTCTACTGCCGTAGTGCTCTCCGCATGGAGCTCCGGGCACCCTGAATCGCTCAGGAAATAGGGCGTAATGGAAACGGCTTACCACCGTCACCCCATACATGGACAAGGAAACTGCTTCAATCCTGGGCATCATTTTGGTACTCCTAATTCTCCTCTATGGCGGATGGTCAGTTGTGCAAATCCCCATGGTAGCGCCTCCGGTCGTACTGCAGACAATACCAAGCTCTACACCACCACCCGAAACAACGCCACGCGGCCCCCAATCGGCGTCGGTGACCGCCCAGATCGGCCAGAGCATAGAGATCCTTGGTATAACACTTACACCCCTCGATATTCTTGAGGAAAGCCGCTGCCCCAGTGATGTCGTCTGCATTCAAGCAGGTACTCTCCGAATGCGCGCTGCAATTCTAAGAGGCAATACGACGACCATCCAGGAGTTTAAACTGGGAACTCCAGTCGTAGTCGGCGGGACCACGTTCCTTCTCGTTACTGCTATACCAGAACCTGTCTCGACAGTTGTAAGAAATTCTGCAGACTATCAGTTTGTTTTTCACGTAACTCGCCCATAGGAACTCCCTCACAATAGCCTTGTAACAAAGGCTTTCGCTATTGCCTTTTTTATTAATCGGAGGATAATGCGAATTAGGATCCATCCGCTATTAAAAACAGTGTAAGTTTTGAGGTTTTTGCGCGTCATACCCCCATGAGAACGGAAGTAGCAAAAAACCAATTTATAGCGCTCTATAACGCCGAGGCGGATGCAGTGTTTCGGTATTGCTTCGTCCGGACATCAAACCGTGAAGTTGCTCTCGATCTCACACAAGATACATTCATACGCTTTTGGGATTCTTTGTCGCGGGACGAGTCCCGGCATTCCGCCATTAAAAACGAACGAGCATTTCTCTTCACTATCGCTCGAAATCTCATTATCGACTGGTATCGCAAGAAAAAAACAGTTTCACTTGAGATGCTAACCGAGGGATCGGATGAATCAAGCGCGGGGATGCAATTCAGTGAATCCTCAAAGGAAGAGATTGAACGACTGGGAGAGGGGCGCCACTTGATCGAAAAGATAAAGGAGATAGACCCCATCTATCAACACGCAGTCTACCTCCGTTTCGTAGAAGACCTAAAACCAAAGGAAATAGCAGACATCCTTGGCGAAACGGCCAACGTTATATCTGTGCATATTAACAGAGGCTTGAAACAGCTCCGATACATCGCAGGATATGAAGACTAAAAACAGATGGACGACACTTTTCACACACAACACATCGAGCCAGTTAAGACCATACGCCTACGAGAGGATGAGCGGAGTCGTCTGCGTGCAAACATTCTTGAGCATGCCGAAAAAAATCCCCTTCTTGGTGAACTTGGCACACAGCGGATACTCTCGCCTTTCACTTTTTGGTCTTGGGAGGGCACGCTTATAGGAACGCGTGTAAGCTATACCCTCGCGCTAGCCTTAATAACGCTTCTTGCTGGAGGAGGCACCGTTTCGGCATCGGAAAGAGCACTCCCAGGGGACCTTCTGTATGCTATAAAAGTACATGTGAGCGAGCCGCTTCAGGGAGCATTTAATTTTACCGCAGGAGAACAAGCGGCATGGGAGTCAGAGAAGGCTGAGCGACGACTCGAGGAAGCTGAAACACTTGCCACACTCGGCCAGCTAACACCAAATACGCGAGAGGAGCTCGAGAAACGAGTCGCAGAAAATTTGCACGCATTTGCACGCTTTACACATGTGCTCGTAGATACGACTCCAGCAGAAAACAATGATGCAGCATACGCACACGTAAAGCTCACCGCCACGATCAACGCACATTCCAAGATTCTCGAGCGTGTTCAGGATCACACAAAACAGGAGCAAAAAGTAGAAGTTAAGAGGCTTGAGCTCGATGTGCGCCAAAAAGCAGACGGTATTCACTCCACATCAAGGGTACAACTAAGCACTGAGCCTTTTGATGAGAAAGAAAAGAAGGTAAGCACTCTTATCGAAAAAACCCGTAAGAGTTTTGAGGTCGAGAACAAAACCCCCCAACCCAAGCTGAGTGAAGAGATTCTCGTCGATACACACTCAACGCTTCTGAACGCGGAGCAGGCGCTCATCGAAGCACACATAATCAGGACCGAGGGAGACCCAGAGAACGCATATTCATCCCTTCTCAACTCAGAGCGTGCGGCGGAAGAAGCGGCGATCTCGCTTGAACAGGTGGCCAAGCGAGGGAAAAAACTGACAGGCCGAGAGGATTAAGGTACACTAGGGCCACTATGGCCATACAAAAACTGCCCGGGTTTATAGATGCACACGTGCATCTCCGAGTAGCAGGCGCAACGCATAAGGAAGACTTCGAAACAGGAAGTAGAGCTGCCGCAAAAGGCGGCTTTAGTTTTATCATAGACATGCCCAACAACCCGACGCCGACAATCTCAGGCGAGCGGCTGGAAGAAAAAGTTACCCTTTCATCTCAAAAAGCTGTTTGCGACGTTGGATTCCACTTTGGTACGAATGGAAAAAATACGGATCAGTTCCCTGCAGCAATCGCCTCTCCTCATGTGTTTGGGCTTAAGCTCTATTGCAACCACACCACAGGCGAGATGCTCATCGAAGATCTCGCACTTCTGGAAAATGTCTTCTCGGCATGGAATTCCCGAAAACCGATTTTAGTCCACGCCGAAGGAGTGCAACTTGCCGCAGCAATCGCGCTCGCCTCTCTTTATGAACGCACGCTTCACGTATGTCACATCTCGCAAGCAATCGAAGTTGAGCTCGTGCGAAAAGCAAAGCAAAAAGCAGGGCTTTCGATCTCGGCCGGGGTCTGCCCCCACCATCTTTTTCTTACTTCAGCCGATCGAGAGACAATGAAAGGATACGCCACGATGAAGCCACCACTTGGAACCCAGGGCGATCAGGACGCGCTTTGGGAAGGGCTTCGGGACTGCACAATCGATATCGTAGAGACCGATCATGCGCCACATACCAAGGAAGAAAAAGAGAAGGATCCTCCCGCCTTCGGCGTTCCTGGGCTTGAAACAGCTGTGGGGCTTCTCTACAAAGCGGCACACGAAGGAAAAATCGATGAGGCAAAAATAGTAGATCTTTTTTACACGAACCCGAAGCGAATTTTTAACGTACCGGATCAACCAGACACCTGGATTGAACTTGATCCCGAGAAAGAATGGGTTGTGGGCCAAGATGGATACGCCACGAAATGCGGCTGGTCGCCCTTTGATGGCTGGACCCTCTACGGAAAAATAGAAGCTGTTGTTATTCGAGGTAAAAAAGTTGTATGAATGACGTCAAACAAATCTTGGAAAAAACTGGAATGATTCTCTATGGACATTTCGTGGGAACTTCAGGAAGACATATTGATACCTATATTACGAAAGATGCTCTGCTTCCCCATACAGCAGAAGTTTCAAAGATCTGTAGATTATTTGCAGAAAAGAATAAAGATTCTGATATAGAGATCGTAGTTGGTCCTGCTCTCGGGGGGATAGTACTTTCACAATGGACAGCGTATCATCTTTCCGAGCTTACCGGCCGAGAAATATTAAGTTTCTTTACCGAAAAAACTCCGGAGGGAGGTCAAATATTTACCCGAGGCTACGACAAACGCGTACCTGGCAAGCGAGTGCTGGTTACAGAAGACACCGTTCTGACAGGTGGCTCTGCCCTCAAGGCTGCTCAGTCAGTACAGGCTGCCGGTGGAATTCTTGTGGGAATACAAGTAATAACCAATCGAGAACCAAAAAAGGTAACTTCAGAAACCTTCGGTGTTCCATTTTCAGCACTCTTGGACTTTTCGCTTCCCTCCTGGGCTCAGGAAGAATGCCCTTTGTGCAAAAAAGGAGTACCAGTAAATACGGAATTTGGACACGGAAAAAAGTTTCTGGCTGAACAAGCAAAAAAGTAGCATGATCTCCAACGCACAGGAAAAATACGAAGCAAGGGCTAGAGCGCTCAACACCATGCTGTGTGTTGGGCTTGATCCCGATTTTTCTAAGATCCCCGATCGATTCGAGAATGATGAATATCCTCAGCTCGCATTCAACAAGTGGGTCATCGACGAAACGCACGAATATGCCTTGGCATATAAACCCAATACCGCATTCTATGAAGCCCGAGGAGCACGCGGGATCGAGGAACTCCGGATGACGATGGAGTATGTCCAGACACAACATCCCGATATCTTGACCATCCTCGATGCCAAGCGCGGAGATATTGGAAACACGAATCTTGGCTACTGCGCATTTGCTTTCGACTATCTCAAAGCAGATGCAATCACCCTCCACCCGTATTTAGGAAAAGAGGCACTGCAGCCCTTCCTCGATCGAGAAGACAAACTCTCTATCATTTTATGCAGAACCTCAAATAGCGGCTCGGAAGAATTCCAAGATATTAAAAGCGAGGGAAAGCCACTCTGGGAAAAAGTAGCAGAAAACGTTGCGCAGAAATGGAATCAGAAAAATAACTGCATGCTTGTTGTGGGAGCTACCTATCCACAAGAAATGAAACGTATTCGCGAAATTACCGGCGATATGACATTTCTCGTGCCAGGCGTGGGGGCCCAGGGGGGAAGCGTAGCTGGCGTACTTACAAACGGGCTGAATAGCAAAGCCGCAGGGCTTATTATAAACTCCTCTCGGGGAATCATTTTTGCAGAAAGTCCAAAGGAAGAAGCGCGAAAACTTGTGGAAGAAATCGGTAACTACATAAAATCATGAAACACGCGATCGACTCGCGAATGATATCTAAGAAAGAAATGTTAGATCTTTTCGCCGATGCAGAAAAGATCAGAACAAAAAAATCCTCTCCGCTTAAAGGGAAAATACTGGCTTCTCTTTTTTACGAACCAAGCACACGCACCCGACTCTCTTTTGAGTCAGCAATGTATCGCCTCGGCGGGTCCGTGATAAGCACCGAAAACGCCCGCGAATCTTCTTCGATCGTCAAAGGCGAAAGCATCGAAGACACGATACGAGTGATCGCGCACTATGCAGACGTGGTCGTCATGCGTCACTTCGAAGAAGGAAGCGCAGATCGAGCAGCCCGCGTCTCAGCCATCCCAATTATTAACGCCGGAGACGGAGTGGGTCAACACCCCACACAGGCGCTTCTTGATCTTTACACCATCTGGCGAGAACGCGGATCAATAGACAATCTCTCGCTTGCAATAATCGGAGACCTAAAGAATGGCAGAACGGTGAAATCACTTCTCTGGGCCCTTTCGCAGTTTAAAGACATCCACGCAACGCTTGTCTCTCCCAAAGCACTCCGGCTCCCCACTGCAATCTTAGATGAATTAGCAGAAACAAGTCTTGTTCTCAAAGAAACTGATAGGCTCGACTCGATACTTCCCTTGGCTGATATCGTATACCAAACACGAATCCAAAAAGAACGATTCCCCACTATTAAAGAATATGAAAAATACAAAAGCTGCTACAAGATAGACGAGAAACTTGCGCGCACAATGAAAAAAGGTGCACTCCTGCTCCACCCACTTCCCCGTGTCGACGAAATCGCCCCCGAAGTAGATCGTCTTCCCCAAGCAGCCTACTTCCGCCAAGCCGAAAACGGCCTCTACCTCCGAAGCGCCCTCCTCAAGCATCTGCTTTTGTAATCTTGTTTGAAGATACAAAACGTGGTAGAATACCAAGATATGGAACCAACAACCGTCACCGCTCAGACAAGCGACCAGACCTCTTTCATGCATCGCGTCTACGCTTGGATGGCCGGTGGACTCTTGGTAACGGGACTCGTGGCATACGGCGTGGCCGCGAGCCCAAGCATCCTTTCACTGGTATTTGCCAACACCCTTGTTTTCTATGGACTTCTGATCGCCGAACTCGGAATAGTGTTCTACCTCTCATTTAAAGCACACAGCCTATCGACCGACGTGGCATCGGTCCTCTTCTTTGCATACGCAGCACTGAATGGCGTAACGCTCTCGCTGATATTCCTCGTCTACACGGCAAGTTCGGTCACAACAGCATTTCTCACGACGGCGGGCACATTTGGACTCATGAGCCTCTATGGATCCAGAACCAAGAAAGATCTTACCAGCATGGGAAGTTTGGCACTCATGGGACTTCTGGGTATTATCCTTGCATCCATTGTCAACCTCTTTCTGGGTAACGACTCCCTTCAGCTCACGATCAGCGTATTAGGTATCATCATTTTTACCGCGCTCACTGCCTACGACGCACAGAAAATTAAGCAGATGCGGGTGCAGCCTGTTATTGGCGCACTCCATCTCTATCTCGATTTTATCAACATATTTCTGTACATCCTCCAGCTTGGTGGAAAAAGGAGAAACTAACACAAACGTATGACGGAGAGCATAGTATTTGGGGGTGGATGCTTCTGGTGTACCGAGGCAGTCTTCCTCGAAATAAAGGGGGTTCTAAAAGTTACTTCGGGATACGCGGGAGGAACGACACCAAACCCAACATACAATTCGGTTTCATCTGGAAATACTGGGCACGCTGAGGTCATAGAAATTCAGTATGATCCAGCCATAGTGCCATTCAAAAAGATTCTTGAGGTTTTCTTCATGGCACATGACCCCACCACACTTAACCGGCAAGGAAATGATTATGGGACCCAGTATAGATCGATAATTCTCTACACAACACCAGCGCAAAAAGAAGAGGCAGAAGCCACTGTCCATACACTGACTGAGGCAAAAAAATTCAGCTCCCCCATCGTCACCGAAGTGACCGCTCTGACGAAATTTTATCCAGCTGAAGCTGATCATCAAAACTTTTACGCTGAACATGAAGGTGAGGGTTACTCCCAAATCGTCATAAAACCAAAAGTGGAAAAAATTCGCCGGGAGCATCCGGAACTCCTGAAGTAATATTTCGGTATATCTTGCAAAGATATCTAAAGTATGGTATTATATAGGGCATGAAAAAGCTTTTGGCCGCAACAGCCTTTCTTACAGGAATCCCCATACGCACACCTGGAGCGCATGACCCAGCGAGCCTTCGTGCAGCAAGCGGCTTCTTCCCTGTTGTTGGACTCATCATCGGCTTCTTCCTTGCTGGAATATACTTTCTTTCATCACTTCTCTTTTCTCCGGTCATCTCGGCGCTCCTCGTGCTGGGCGGCCAGGCATGCATTACTCTCTGCCTTCACCTTGACGGATTTGCCGGTGTTGCCGAGGCGCTGGGAGGCAAGAAAACCCGCGACGAGGCCCTCCGGAGCATGAACACTCACCACATTGGAGTGTTCGGAATAACAGCACTCTTTATACTTCTTGCAATCAAGACGGCAGCACTGGAAGCCTTGGCCGGAGGAGCAATCTACGCGATTTTGATAATCGCCCCAGCAATCAGCCGGTGGAGCATGCTTGGTCCCATCTGGAAATATCCTCACGCAGAGGGAACCGGTCCACACAAGATCCTGGCTATCAGCGGTGGTGAGTACTTCATTGCGACCGTTTTCATACTTGCGCTTTCCTTCATCGTATCTCCCTCAATCAGTTTATATGCTCTTATAATTTCCGGGGCAGCCGCTTTCTGCGCTGGAAAGTGTATCACTCTCCGCGTGGGCGGAGTCACCAAAGACACGTACGGATTCTTGGTAGAGCTCACCGAGCTTGTCTTTCTTCTTTCCTGGATAGCCCTTCGGTAGCGGCGTAACACATCTTTACGTATACTTATGGTATTAAAACCATACGGTAATTTTTTTTGCGCTCATATGAATAAGATACTTCTCGTTGTAGTACTCGTTGTAGCAGTTGGTGGTTTCCTTTTTTATACCAGCTCTAAGGGTCCCGCACCGCTCGAAACACCCGCAGATACAAAGTCAGCTTCCCCCCTAGGCAAGCTGAGTGGTCAAGCATTCTCTGGCACACTTGCAGAACTCGTTTCCCAGAAAGGATTCCTTAAGTGTTCGTTCAGAAAGACAGAGAACGGTTCGGAAGTTAGCGGAACAACGTATGTATCCGGCGGACGTATTCGAACAGACTACTCAGTTAATGTTCCAGCTGTTAAGCAAACATTTGAGGGACATATGATCTACAACGGGGATAGCGCTTACACATGGACCTCGGTCATGCCAAATCAGGGCTTCAAAGTAAAAATATCATCGATTGCAGAACTCGCACCAAAATCAACGCTGGGAAATACCCAGAATCAGTCGCTTAATATCATGGCTGCGAATGACTATACATGCTCACCGTGGGCCCCAGATGCAACAGTATTCAACATCCCCGGAGACATCACTTTCACTGATTATTCATCCCTTGCACCAAAGAAGTAATACATGAATCTTCGCGGTGAGATCAGGGGGTGGTTCCGAGGTGAGATCGCGGATGAAAAAGAAACTCGGGAACAGTATAATCACGACGCAAGCATCTTTGAAGTCGAGCCGGAGCTCGTACTAACGCCTACCGACGCAGAAGACATAAAAGAGCTCGTCTCCTTCGTCCGAGAAAAAAAGGCTTCAGATGCAACTCTCTCAATAACACCTCGTGCTGCAGGCACGTGTATGTCTGGCGGCTCACTCACGAGCTCCATCCTTATCGACCTTACTCGGCACATGAACCGCGTGGGACATGTTGAGGGAAACGCCATTACCGTCGAACCAGGAGCCTACTATCGGGTCATGGAGGAAAAAACCAAAGCACACGGTCTGATACTACCGTGCTATACAGCTTCCAAAGATTTCTGTGCAGTTGGCGGGATGGTTGCAAATAACAGCGGTGGAGAAAAAAGTCTTATCTATGGGAACACAGAGCGATATATCCTAAAGCTTCGGGTCGTACTTTCCGACGGCCACGAGTATGAATTCAGAAAGCTCACGCGAGATGAATTGGAGAAAAAGAAAAAGCAAGATTCTTTCGAGGGCCAGTTGTACAGAAACATATCCAGTCTGATCGAAAAAAACCACGACTTACTGCTTCAAGCAAAGCCGACTGTCTCCAAAAACTCGGCAGGGTACCTGCTCTGGAATGTATGGGACGCGCACGCCGACACATTCGACCTCACACGGCTCTTTGCAGGATCTCAAGGAACACTCGGAATAATTACCTCGATCACGTTCCAGCTGGTACCCGACACCAAACACAGTGCACTTTTGGTCTTGACACTCCCCAGTCTCACACTCCTTCCCACGACCATAGAAAAAGTTCTTATTCATGGGCCCGAAAGCTTCGAGTCATACGACGACGCAACGTTCCGCCTTGCAGAAAAGTATATGCCAGAGGCGGCACACGCGGTTTTGACAAAAAGTGAAACACCGATCACTCTCATGGCTCAATTTGCAGGAAATACAGAGGACGAAGCATGGGCAACGGCAAAGGGAGCGCAAAGCGAACTTGATGCTGGGGGTATCACTTCTCGCATCGTACAGACGGCGGCCGAAGCCGAAAGTTACTGGAGTATTCGGCGTGCCAGCTTCAAGCTGCTCCGCGAGCACACAGATGGAAGTCACCGCGTTGCGCCCTTCATCGATGACATAATCGTGCCCACAGGGGCCCTGGCCGAATTCATTCCCAAGCTTCGCGAGATACTTACCCGATATGACTTTACCTATACACTCGCTGGACACATTGGAAGTGGAAATTTCCACCTGATACCACTCGTAGACATGTCTGCCGAAAAAGGCAGAGGGAAAATCATACCTCTCGCGCGGGAGGTATTCAAGCTTGTTTTTAGCTTTGGTGGATCAATGGCGGGTGAGCACAACGACGGTATCATTCGGACCCCGTTTCTTGAAGAGATGTATGGCTCAGAAATCGTAACACTTTTTCAGAAGACAAAAAATATATTTGACCCGCAGAACATCTTCAACCCGGGCAAAAAGGTCGGTGGTACACTCGACTATGCGATTGACCACTTTGCGAAAACGAACGCCTCAAAAGATCTCTAGATACCGACCCCCCTATATTTCCCGCACGCAGCCTGGTACACTTACAGTCATGAAAAAATTCCTATTTCTCGCGGCTTTGAGCCTTATTTTGATAGGTTCTTCTGCTGTATATGCAGCTGGTCCCAAAAGCGAGCTCAGCATTGATACCGAGGGGCGCGTTACCATAAAGAACGCCCGTATAATTCAGGTCGCCGGTAAAAGCTTCTTTGCTCGGGCTGAATGGAACGATATCTTTCTTCGCGTGCTCATTAGAACAGACGACAAAACAAAGATCTCAAAGCGGTTTAAAGGATCAGCTCTCTACGCAGACATTCAGGAGGGACACTACCTGAATGTCGAAGGGAGACTGAATACCAGCTCCGATACCTTCGACATTGTGGCATCCTCAATCCAGGATCTTTCTCTTGAAAGCGACACGGGAAAATTCTCCGGCACGATCTCTGCAATAAACATACCCGCGAACACATTCACCCTTGCTACAAAAGAAGAAGGCAAAATCACGGTTTCTCTCGCCGGTGCCACGATCACCAAAGGAAGTCTCATGCTAAAACCAGATCTTCTGCGCGTAGGAGATAAGGTTCTTGCAGCTGTAGGAAGTTATACATTCCCCACAAAGACGCTCGCCGCAGCCGGAATAACCATCTTCCAAGATCCAGCACAATTCATATCAAAAACATATGTAGGCAAGCTCATATCGGTACAAGGGACTTCCCTTCCAACGACGCTTTCCGTTGCGATAGACGGAAGAGACTACGTCGTACAACTCAGCACGACGACGGAAATACTCAATACAGCAAAGAAGCACGTGCTTCTCTCGCGCTTCCTAACAGGTGATCCTATTAGGATATACGGAAAGAAAGTAGAATCACTCAGCAACATCATTGAGGCGGAGGTTGTACGCAACATCAATATTTGATATCGCATGCGCCAGCTCCTTCCTGCTCTCGTCATATTCCTGATACTTCTCATGGGTTTCCACGCGATCGCTCCACACGATCACCCGCATGGAGTTTTTGGCAACATCCAAAAAGCCCCCTTTCATCATGATGATCGCAAGCGGCTCGTTATAGCTTTTTTTGCATTCCTCCTTGGAGCGGGCATCTCGCGGATACGGATCCAGACCAGGATCCCTACGATGCGCCTTTTCCATTTTCCAAAGGAGCACGATGGTGCTCTATCAGGCCCGCTCCATGAAGCGTATCGGCGTGGAATCTTGAATCGTCGAACCTATGAGTAAGTACTCTTATTCCGCTTTTACTTACTTACCTTAAAACACAATGAAATCCTACACGATACTTGCGCTATTCATTGGTGCAGTGCTTACGCTTGCCGGTGCACGCACCACATCTGCACACGAACATCAAATATTCCAGATCGGAGGCAAAGAATACTCCTTCACTGTTGGGTCGCTTAACGAACCAATCGTAGTTGACGATAAAACCGGCGTCGATGTCCGTATAGTAAGCGGAAAAACTCCCGTTGCAGGACTTGACCAGACACTCAAGGTTGAACTCAGCGCAGGTGACATAAAAAAGGTGCTCCCACTCGCCGCAGCATACAATGACCCTGGGGCATATAAGGCAGTATTCTTCCCCACTGTTGCCACAACCCTTAACTACCGACTCTTCGGAACAATCGAAAACAATGAGGTTGATCTCACGTTTACGTGTAACCCTGCCGGCCACCCCAAAGCACCAGAGGATACAAAACTCTTGAAGATCAGCAACACAGTAACTCGAACGCGCAAAAGTGGCGCCTTCGGCTGCGCACTAGAGAAAGCTGGCATGGGATTTCCAGAAAAAAGCTCCGATATAGTGAGTATAGAGAAGAGTGTCGTACGAGATGACTCGAAAACTGATCTCAGCGGCATAGCACTCATTCTTTCTGTGGCTGCTCTTGGGCTCACTCTCATCCGCCGCCGAAGCTAGGTCATATGCGGACGTTTTTTCTGATACTTCTCCCGCTCACTCTTCTATTTCCACTTCTTGCCCAAGCACACGCAACCCCTCTCTCCTATATACCATCCGGGGAAACAATTCTTCTATCCGTCCCCAAAGAAGTCGAAATACGGTTCAGCGAACGCGTTGAGCCAGGCGCCAGCAGTATTACTGTTTTTGGACCGGGCGGGGAAAAGCAGAAAAATCAGAATACATATCTCGTTCCAACCGATCCATATCTCTTAAAACAGAATGTTTCTGACGAGGGAAACGGTACCTACACGGCATCGTGGCATGTCATCTCAAAAGATGATGGGCACTATACAACCGGTGCTTTCCTTTGGACTGTTGGAACCAGCACTGCGGCGATTTCGGGAAATCCCACCGCGCACTTCGAAATCAGTCACAGCTCTTCAGTTACGGAGGCCGGAACACTCTTCCTCGAGCTACTTGGCTTTGCGCTTTTCATGGGGTGTCTTCTTTTGCAAAAAGATAGACGCCTCATAATACTCGGATTCATTCTTATTGGTGCTGGAAATATTTTTTACCTCATCAGTAAAGGTTCGACCCTCGGCACCGACCACGCAGTACCACTGTCTCACGGAATAATCCTCTTTCTTGCCACAACAACGGGTCGCTTTGCTCTTTATAGATTACTCGCAGCACTCTTTTTCACGGGTGTAGCTCTTCTCGGAAGGGATGGGGATCAAAAAAACAGTTACATTCTCTGGATCATCATCGCGGTACTCGCCTTGATGCGGGCCACAATAAGTCACGCTGCAGCTTCTCACTTTTACCCAACGTTTGGCGTTCTTGTAAACGCTCTTCATCTTCTTGCAAAAGGCGCCTGGGTAGGAAGCATCCTCACCGTAGTTCTTCTCTACCCCGGAGCGGAGGCAGCGATTCGAGCGCGGTATACCCGTATCAGTCTTCAAGCACTTCTGCTCGGCGGGATAAGCGGAACATACATTATCTGGCTGCATCTTAAGGATATCAAGAATCTTTTTACGTCAGAATGGGGAGCTCAATTTTTACTTCTTCTTTTCGTTTCACTTATGTTTCTCGGTGTTCGGCTCATA
>CAYJBK010000009.1:0-13751 GCA_964368365.1 uncultured Candidatus Saccharibacteria bacterium | reverse complement strand
AACCCCGGGACCAAAGGTGTGCGCAAAGAGCCTATCTCTCACAAGCCCTAAAATCTGTGAGGCGAGTGACGCAAGCGCAATAAGGTACGCCGCCTCATGCAGACCTCCAATCTCTGTATGGAAAAAGCGTGTAAGTCGCGTGATCATGTTATTGAGCGAAGAGAGATTTGCCCCCGCGAAGATCAGCCAGAATTTTCACTACCTGCTCTCGATCAGGATATCTCCTCCTGAGCTCCTCGAAGGTTACAATCGCACTCTCTATCTTCTTAAGGCGAACATAAGCAAGACCAAGAAAGAAGCGCGGTCCGTAATCGTCTGGCGAAGAACGAACCGCCTCTTCACTCATCTTCTCTAAAAGAACAAGGTCGCCCTCGCGCGAAGCGAGCTCCGCAGCAAGAAGAAGCGCTGGCGTAAAATCCGGCTTTTTTTCCAGTGCTTCAGCGAGATACTCTTTCGCTTTTTGGTTGTCCTTTGCAGCAATTTCAAGGCGCGCTACTGCAACGTATACGGACGGATTTCCTGGAAACAGTTTCAGTGCCTCGTTGTATGCGGCACGGGCAGGCGTGTATGCGTCGCCCACCCCGGGACCAAAGAGCGCCTGGTGCACATTGCCGAGCGCAAGCCAATTTAAAAAATTGCTCGAATCATAATCTACCGCGGCGTGTGCAGCATCCAATGCTTCGTGACCAACCTCGGCAAACTCTGCCCGGAGCGCTTCGAGGTCCCCGCCAGGTACCCCGGCAATGCTGTTTAGTCGAGCCGTTCCTGCTTCAGCAAGCGCACGGTAGTAGAGATCATTCTGGCTCCAGCGAAGTGCTTCACGAAACTCGCCTCGAGCTACACCAACCTCCCCCTGACTTCCCAAAACGAGACCTTCTCCAAAATGTTTTAATGCGCCATAGGAAAACACCTGGGCGCACAACGCGAGAATCACAGCAAGAAAAGCAATACCAAATAGAAGCTTGGGAAGTGGAATTTTACTATCGAATGATACTGACCGTAGCGGTATATGATCCAAAGCACTGACGACACCCACAAAAATTCCCGTAAAAGCAAAAGTAAAGATGAGCAGCGTTGCGTTAGGCGTGTACACTAGCGCAAAAAGCCAGAGATAGAGAGTGGCAGCTCCCGCGAGGAGTGCATATCCATGAAAATCCTTGTCTTCATTTCCACGCCGAAGCAAACGATACACCGTGGCAGCACCCGCACAAAGAAAGAATATCCATGCTGCACTACCTACGACACCAGTAGTAATCAGTGCTGTCGGAATGAACCCCACCCCAAATACGAAAGGAGTGCTCCAATAGGGAGTCTCCATGACCCCCGCAGGTCTACTTAAGAACCACTCGTTCGTAAAGCGGTTTGGACCAGCACCGAAAAGGGGGTCCCTAGAAAGGACCGACCACGCCACCTCCATAGTAGGAGAAAGTGACGGACGAATATGTTCGGTAACAGGAGCTCCTAGAGAGCGAAGCGTACTTCCGAAAAAGACACTCGATCCACCACCAAAAACGGACGCAAGCAAAACGAGGAGCGCGACGAGAGTAAAAGCATACGTTCGGAATCCCAATTCTCGGGCATAAAAAAATACGTACAAAAGTGCAGCAAGAAAAAAAACAGCAAGAAAAACCCACACCGCATACACATCCGTAATGAGAAGACCTGCAAAAGAGAGGCAGAGAGCTGCGAGAGACAGTCGTGAGCGAGGGCCGGCAGGCGTCTGGAGCACCGAGCAGAGAAACGAGACAACAACCCCGAGTCCAAAAAACACACCGAGATCATTCCATGTACCAACAAGATTCGCAGCCGGTTCAGCCAAAAAAGAAAGGGGAAAACGGCCCGGGAAAAGCACGTGATACAGTACGGAAAAAAATACGAGGATGGAGGAAACAAAAAAGACCGATATAAGCTGAGAAATTCTAGGAGCAGTCCGAAAAAAAAGCGCATAGAGACAACTCATACTGACCAAAAAAGCTATTCCAAAGAAGGTTGAGGTTTCCTGCCCTGATCCAAAGAGAGAGATCCAAAAAGATGTGGAGAAGACCGTCGAGAGAAACGTTGTCCCTACGACTGCGGCTACTGCCCAGAAAAACCACCCGCTCACCCACTCAACCTTTTTTGCGCTATAGCAAGCAGCGAGCCACAGAAGGACGGCAAGAGCGCCGAGAACAAAAACCAGGGACCATTTTCCAGCGTCAAGCGGAACCCCACGAGAGAGACTCGTCGCAAGTGGGGCTACGCCAAAAAGTGCCATTAAAAGCCAAACTATGGCCTCATCGCTCCGCTCGACTAGATTCCGCATATGTTTCCCTAGTATATGCCGGAGGGACGACGAAGAGCAACCGATTAGGCCGACGAAATAGTTGTATCTTCCGGCTTTTCATGGTATAATTGCTTTGTTGTGCTGAATGGCTGCTCTTCGCTTCGGCGAAGGGAGGAAAGTCCGAACACTCGGCTACCGCAGCGCGGAGTTTAAATATTTAAATATTTAAATTTCGTTCCACCGCGAGGTGGAACGGTAGTAAAGGTAGCGGGTAACGCCCGTCCGGAGCAATCCGAGAGGTGCGAACAGAGACGTCCGGATCCGAAAGGGTCTGGGCATCCAGCCGAAAGGCAGGATGAGCTCCTGAGGTAACCCAGGAGGTGAAACGGCTAAATTCCTTACCTGAGTGCAAGGCCGTGTCCGTTCGCAAGAATGGAAGTGCCGCTTGAGCCGTGGGGTAACTCACGGCCCAGATAAATAGCTATCGAAAACAGAATTCGGCTTATAGGTACAACGTAATAAAAAATCTCCCCTAATACGGGAGATTTTTTATGTTTAAATATTTAACAATTTAAATATTTAGCAGCCGCCGTTGGAGGTTCCGCACTGGGAGCACGTCTTGCACGTCCCCGTCTGCACGAGCATTCCCCCACACGCTTTACAAAATGCCGCGGCATCAGCAGTCTGGCGAACTCTCACTGTATCTCTCACAGTGATTGTCTCCGAAACCCGAACTTCGAGCGTAGGCTGTTTTACTTCCGGCACAGAGGTCTCCGGCATGGCAGCCTCGATCTCTTTGATCGGTGCACGAACACCGAGGTCCTCTAGATCTTCCGGCGACAAGAAGCGGAGCGCAAGATACCGGAAAATGTAATCAGTGATCGATGTCACTACTGGAATATTGGGATTGTCTGTATACCCTGCCGGTTCGAACCGTCCGAAACAGAACTTTCGAGCCAGATGCTGGAGCGGAATACCATATTGGAGCGCGATCGACACCGATATCGCAAAGGCGTCGAGCAATCCCGACAAGGTTGAACCTTGTTTTGACATCACAATAAATATTTCTCCAAGCGCTCCATTGTCATACATAGAGTAGGTAATGAAGCCTTCGTGGCCTGCCACAGAAAAACGGTGTGTCTCAGATTTTCGAGTTGCGGGAAGCTTGAGACGAATTGGCTTGTACTCTTCCTTAGCTTTCTTCCCACCATGCGTCGCTGACGTCGTGAGCGGCTGCGCGGCTTTGGATCCGTCGCGATACACCGCAAATGCCTTGAGCCCCAGCTTCCAGCCCATGATGTATGCTTCCATAATTTCATCGACAGTCGTCTCGGCCGGCATATTAAAGGTCTTTGAGATCGCACCGGAAAGAAACGGCTGGGCTGATGCCACCATCTTCACGTGACCCTGCCAATGAATGGATCGCTTCCCGCCTGTTGGGCGTACCGCACAATCAAATACCGCTAGATGTTCGTCCTTAAGAGCTGGCGCACCTTCGATGGTACCTCGAGATTCCATATGCGCCACAATCTCCGCAACCTGATTATCTGAATACCCCAGGCGAGAGAGCGCACGATTCACCGCGGAGTTTACGATCCGCATTACCCCGCCACCCACAAGGTTCTTAGATTTTACGAGCGCGAATTCCGGCTCGATACCTGTAGTGGCACAATCCATCATGAATGCAATGGTGCCCGTGGGCGCAAGCACAGTTACCTGTGAGTTTCGCACGCCGCCCTTCTTTGCAAGCTGTAGTGCCTTATCCCACGACTTCTTTGCTGCTTCATAGATCTCGCCATCGAACACGCGCGTCTTTCGTACGCGGTCCATCGCTTCACGATGCATTGAGATGACGTTCACGGTCGGCTCGCGATTTATCTCAAACCCGGCAAAAGCACCAAGCCGCTCTGCAATATGACCAGAATAGCGATACGCCTCACCGCACATAAGTGCCGTAAGAGCACCCGCAGTGTGTCGAGCCTCTTCGGAGTCATACGGAATACCGAGTGTCATCAGAAGCGCGCCAAGGTTCGCGTAGCCGAGGCCAAGCTGGCGGAACATACGAGTGTTCTTGTCAATCTTCTCTGTTGGGTAACTCGAATTATCCACGATGATCTCCTGAGCGAGAATCATAATGTCGACAGTATGAATGTAGTCTTTTACATTGAAGGTGCCGTCTTCGTTCAAATAGCGAAGCAGGTTGATGGATGCCAGGTTGCACGACGTGTCGTCTAAATGCATGTATTCTGAGCAAGGATTCGACGCATTAATGCGACCGGAATTTGCGCAGGTATGCCACTTGTTGATTGTAGTGTCATACTGCATTCCTGGGTCTCCACACTCCCACGCCGCTTGAGCTATGGCGCGCATGAGATCACGTGCCCGATATTCATCTGCAGCTCCACCTGACTGTATGAAACGTGTGGAGTACCGCTCATCGTTCTCTACCGCCTGCATAAATTCATCGGTCACGCGCACTGAGTTGTTTGCATTTTGGTACTGAATCGAATTCCACGCGTCATTGTTGAGGTCGTACATGTTGTACCCTTGCTCGATCAAGGCAAGCACCTTCTTTTCTTCCTCGGCCTTGGACCGGATAAAACGCATGATATCCGGATGATCCACATTCAAGACCACCATCTTCGCGGCACGCCGAGTTGACCCGCCGGACGCGATCATACCCGCAACAGAGTCTGCGCCACGCATGAATGATACAGGTCCAGACGAATGCCCTCCTTGTGAGAGCGTCTCGCGTGTCGAGCGGAGCGGAGAGAGGTTAATACCCGCGCCAGATCCACGCTTAAAGATCTTTCCTTCGCTCGTGATCCACTCAAGAATCGACTCCAAATTATCCTCCACAGAAAGTATGAAGCACGCACTGCATTGCGGCTTCTTCATAATGCCAACATTGAACCACACCGGTGAGTTAAAAGCAGCGCGCTGATTGAGAAGTATATGTGTGAGCTCGGCTTCAAAAGTATCGGCCTCATCAGCACCGTCAAAATAGTGATCCTTCTCCCCCCACTCTCGGATCGTATGCGCAACGCGGTACAACATCTGCTTCGCAGACGATTCACGCTCTTCTGTGCCCACCCGTCCGCGAAAATATTTAGATCCAGCAATGTTTACCGCATGGTCTGACCAGAACTCAGGGAACTCCAGCTCACGCTCCTCTTTGTGACCATTTGAGCTCCGCACAAGCACCTTCACCTTCTTCCATCCCACTTCATCAAACGGGTGAGCGCCTTCTTTCGAAAAATGCCTCTTGACTCCTAATTTGTGGCCTCTGTTCGCCACAACTGACACCTCTTTGTGTGTCGTTGCCATCTTCATAAGTATTAGTGGTTAGCTGCTGCTGTCCGACTATTATACCCCTCGATTTTTCTTGTCCCTAAAATTTGTGGATAACTGAAAAACTCCGTGTGGTCTAATTACGCTAGATGCTAGGTGTACCGTGTGGCACTGTAAAAAATGACCCAAAAAACAGCCCCAAAAGCATACCCAAGAAGGACATCTTCTGGATAGTGCACGCCAAGGATTATACGACTTGCACCAAGAAGCATAACAAGAGCGCCCAGCGCACTCACGACGCCCACCCGAAGCCATTTTTTCTGGGGCCAGCGCCGGAGAATAAGCGTCGCGACCATTCCATAGAATGCTACGGCGATCATAGCATGCCCACTGGGGAACGAGTAAGGATCGTCAGCGGGCACAAGCCCGTCGAGTGGTCGAGGATGACGAAAAAAGATTTTCGCGAGAAACGTAATAGATTCCGCAAGAAGAAGGCTGGCACCGAATAGCAGGGCGTCACGGCGCGACCCCCATCGATACAGAGCTGCCATAATTAAAAGTGTCAGGATCGCAATAAACTTCCAGTAGCCAAGAAAGGAGACGCTTGTCCAGAAGAGAACGATCTGATCGAGATCCATACAGACAGTATACTACAGCGCAATACCCAACGCGCCAGCAAGAACAGCGCCGAGGCCGTAGGCAACAGCAGCAGCGAGACCTCCCACAACAAGCATCTCGAGGCCAGAACGATACCATGGTGCTGCTGTAACAAGTGACCGAAGTGAGCCAACGACAAAAAGAGCGCCCGCAGTGGCTACTATTGAAACAAAAAAACGATCTTCCGGCGCCACACCGAAAAGGTACGGAACGAGAGGCAGAATACCTGCTCCAACAAAGGCGATCCCTGTCGTAAAACCATGCCTCAAGGGCGTGCCGTCCCCTATCAAATGAATTCCAAGTTCCTCACGCATCATAAAATCAACCCACCCCTTCTCATCTTTTGTAATAGCAGTAACAACAATCTCCGCTTCGCGGTCCGCGAGTCCCCACGACCGAACGATACTCGCGACCTCGTGTCTCTCTTCTCCTGGTTCCTCTCTCACTTCACGCTCCTCGATCGCGCGCTGGGCCGCCTCAAACGAACGGCGCGACCGAAGAGAAAGAAAGCTAGACGCCCCCATCGAAAAACCATCGGCAATAAGATTTGTAATGCCTAAAATGACAACGATATGGGGCGCGAGTGTTGCTCCAGCGGCACCAGAGACGACAGCAAATGTGGTAATTATTCCATCATTGGCACCATACACGAGATCAGCAAGATACCTACCATTTTCACGGCGATGAAAAGCTTCGGGGACACGGGGCTTAGGCGTACGCGTCATTGTGGAAGTATATCAGGTTTACTTGGGTGTATACTATCAAATATATGATAGAAGGAGAACAAACATCACACACGCATGTGATAAGCGACAAAGACGCACTCGATCTTCATCGGTGGATTGCTATTCCTCGTTTTGTAACCGTCACCGTAATGGTTTCGGTGATCGTATATTTCTGGATTACAGGGAAGATCAATTTTGATCCCCGCCCAGTTCTCTTTATTGTGGTTCCCCTTTTTCTCATCGCCACAGCCTTTATCACAAGCCGAGTACGACAAGGAAAAAATCCCGCGCGGCTCCTGCTCCCACAGCTCTTGCTCGACCTCGCGGGATCAACAGGGGGTATTATTCTTACGGGCGGTTCGCATAGCCCTTTCCTCGGTCTCTATGTACTCGTGATAGTCTCTGCAGGAATAGTCTCTGCGCGCGTCGCTGTTATCACTGGAACGCTCGTCGCGATTCTCTACACGGGCCTCGTATGGGTAGAGCAATTCGAATTCATGACAGCATTCCAAAGTGATCTTTTCATGGCATATTCCGGCGGCGCACCCATTACGTTCGCGGTTTTCCTCATAACAATCGGGCTTATTGCATTTCAAAGTCAATTTTATGCTCGACAAATACGAGAAAAAGACGAGGCGCTTCTAAAAATAAAAGACGAGTTTCTCTTCCGTACTACCCACGATCTCAGATCGCCATCTACGGTCATCAAGCTCGTACTTGAAAAATATAACGATCCCAAAATATTTAAAAGATACCCAGAAATGAAAGAGGACGTACAGCTCGTGTCGGGCGCGATTGAGAGGATGCTCGGTTTAATTACAGATCTTCTTAAAATCGGCAGGGGGGAGGAAGCATCGTTTAAAGTTAAGAAAGACACACTCGATCCCGCGGGTATCATGGAGAGCATCCTCACCGAACTCTCACCAGTCATAGGGAAAAAGCAAGTTATTGTTTCGCATGAAAAAGCCGGGTCTCTCCCCATCATTGGTGACGCAGAAAAACTCAAGGAGGCTTTCAATAATTTTATAGACAACGGCGTAAAATACAACAAGGACGGAGGGACCATACTGATTCAATACAAAAAAGAAGGTCGAGTACTTGCGACTACAATAACCGACAACGGCATTGGTATTTCGACAGAAAGCCAGGCCAAGCTTTTTTCTCCCTATTTCCGAGGTGACATTGGTCAGGAGATTCAAGGCACAGGCCTGGGCCTCTATACAACCAAACGGCTGATAGAAAAAATGGATGGTACGATCACAGTTACTTCGGTGAAAGGAACTGGGAGCACGTTTGTAGTAAGACTACCCCTTGCATAGTTGTTCAAATCAACTCTAAAAACAGGTCGATTGTTCTCAAAAGACGCAGGGCATAGCCAGATTGGCTCGATTTGCATGATCACATATCCACCACCAACGAATTGATCCGGGGGTAAATTCCATCCTGGATGCAAGGATGCATCAGAAAAGACAGCGAACCTCTTAATCGCTAGGCGATGAAAAGCTTCGGGATCAATCTACTTCTTTCCCTGTGGCCGCAAGCATCGTCTTATGACAGCAATTGCTATAAAAAGAACAACGAGCGAGAAGAGTGTGGCACCTTTCGTCTTCGGTAAAAAAGTGATCACTACCGATCGAGATGTATTAGAAATCTGAGAAGGAAGACCGGGGGCAGAAAAAATTGCGAAAAGCGTAAGATGGTTCACCGAAAAACGTGCAGTTCCCTTCCCAAACTCTGTACCCGGGACCAGAGTCCATTCGTTCGTTTGTTCATCGAGCCAATAGACTCCGAGGTCATCTCTTCCCTGGAGAGCTTCGGGCACAACCAGCGTGATCGTGATTGGGGCATCGAGCGAATGCACGACGTTGCCGGCCGCATCGGTCGCTACAATGTTGAAAAAAGTCTCTCCCATAACGCCCACCGCAGCACTGAGTCCAGATTCGGCCCCGGGACTCAAAGAAACGGCAACAGAAAGATTCGAACTTCCCAATGCACCACGAGGCACCTCGATGACTGCGGCGTACCCTTCGGAAAAGTCGCGTACGAGCGTTCCCGTCTGATCTGGAGCGAGAGAAAGCGGCGTATCAACTGCTACGACTTGAGATGGATCGGCCGGAGGCGTTATAGAAATTCCCAGGGTTTGAAGGGTTTCGCTCAGTGCAGGGCTAACGGGTACAGCGGTCAGCTCTGGTATTGTAACACGCACCGCCGGCTCGAGCTCCAAAGACGCAACCTCGGGAATTGGGCTCGGTGCAACGCTCGTGCCCACCGCTGGAACGGCCGTCCCAGCCGTAGCTCCAAAGCCCCCGGTAGTACCAAAGGAACCTGGCGAACCAGCCCCCAACGGAGCGGTTACGGTCGTTGCTGCAGCGCGACTCCCCGTTGGCCGCCAATCGGTTGAAACGCATGTTGCAGAGGATGAACAGTCAAACTTCATCCAGCCTCCCCCAATGCCCGATACCCACGCCCATCCGGAAAATTGACCCGTTGAACCGATAGTAACGCCAACGTTCGTCCCGCCAGAAATATCCGTTGGATTAAAGTTGATCCAACTGCCTGACTGCGAGTAGGCGTATCCCGAAAGAGCGCCGGTCGAAGCAGTGATTGTGACGCCCGATCCAGTCGGCGCAAGATTTACCCACCCTATCTCGTCTCCCCAAAGCTGTCCTGTAAGGCCTGAGTCGGTAATAGCAACCGCCGTGCCTCCGGTCGGTCTCCAGTTTATTGATCCGAAAGCTGAACAGGAGGGAGTTTTACAAACGCGCGCAGACTTATTCGTCGTATCAATCGTGCCGTTTGTTTCAGATGCAAAAGCGGGAGCAGCACTCGCAAAAAAAAGAGCGGTTATAAAAAAAACAAAAGCAAAACTCCGTATACCGTGGATTGAATTAGTGAGGGCACTGTGTATCATACGTTAGGACGGATTCGTTTCGCTCGCTGGTGGGGTAGAAGAAGCCACGGGCTCTTGTGCCGGAGCCGGCGCAGGCTCATCAGAAACTACCTGAACGGTACGAATCACCTCCACCGCCGCATTTCCTGCCGCATCTTGTGCATTATATTTTACTTCATAGGTTCCAGGAACCGACGTGACAATCTGATCGTCGGTTACCAGAAGATTCATATTCTGGCTTACATTGTCCGTCACATGTGCGCCAAGATCTACGTAACTGCTTCCAACAGTAATAGTGGCGGGATTGTTGCCGTAGAGAGTTATGAGGGGTGGCTCTGTATCTGCCACGGCCGGAGAGGCGGATGAATCAGAGCCAACTGCTGACGCCGTTTCAAACCCCAAACCAACTTTTGCAAACGCGTGCCACGCGAAGGTAATAGGCGTTTGCTGTACTTCGCTTGTCTCGATCGTAAAACCAGTTGCGGTAACTCCAGACACACGATACTGACCAAGCACAAACTGCTCTGGAGTAAGTGTCACGATCGGCTTTGAGCTGTACGCCGTCTCAAAGGCAACAGTGACAGTACTTTCCCCTGTGCTAATGGTTGCTTCTCCCACCGAATCCGGGCCGAGAGCAACATGCCCCACGACCTCAAGCGCTCCAGAAAGCGAAAGATCATTCAACGTCGAAAGTGAGATCGAGCCAACTCTGGCATCGAGATCTTTGATGGCGCCCGCGAGAAGTGCTGTAATGTTCTCGTATTTAACACCACGAGTATCCGTAGTGCTTCCGGGCTCGAAGAATACGAGTCTCGGATCAACAGTAGCTACTTCTTCGGCAAGAAAACCGATGTTCTCAATGCCGCTTCCGTTATCTTTGAAGGAGATCGGACGCAGTGCACGAAGGACTTCGAGATCGGACTTTCCGCTATACGTTAGCGTGTTTATATCATGCTTATATTTCTGTGAAGAAACAGTACATGTAGGAAGACCGGTGTTTACTTTTACTTCCTTCGAAGCAGCGTCGATACAAAGAGCATCATTGGTTCCTGTCTCAGCAGTCAACCCAGCAAATGCCACGGTGCCCGTTGCAGAAAGAACGGCCCACGGCGAGCTCGTGCCAATACCAATATTCCCCGACGTCTGCTGAATGACGAACTTGTCTGTGCCTATCGCGAAACCGTTCGTTCCGAGTGTCGAAGTTGCACTGCTGTTAAACGAGAAGGCGCCATTTGATGCCGCAATAGTATCGTTGTTGATAAAAACAGATCCTGTACCAATGCGAAGGGCTCCCTGCACCCAGAGGTTTGAAGCGAAGGTGGAGGTTGCGTTGGCGCCAGTACCGTTGACATCAATGAACCCAGCAAAGGTCGAGGTAGACATATTTGTGACAACAAGATTTTTCACCGTTGTTGTACCGATCGACGCGGTGCCCGTCGCGGTAAGATTTGTCAGCAGCAGATCCCCGGCAAACACACCATTACCTGCGACCGAGAAAAGACGGAAAGGAGAGGTGGTGCCGATCCCAAAATTGGTACCCGTATTGAAAAAGTTAAAATTGTTGGCCGTGGGAGAGGCGTTCAATTGTATCTTAGTAACTCCCTGATCTTTAAGGGCAATAACTCCGGAAGTGCTTTCTGTTTCACTCAACGTTATTGAGGTAAATGTCGGACCATCGATCTGGATACCGTTAGCCCCGACAATGTGGAGAGGTACCGAAGGATTTGCTGTGCCAATACCCACCCTGTTGTTGGAAGGAGTATACACAAGCCCTGTTGTTTCGACAGCAAACGCACCGCTTATTGCGAGGTTAGTAGACGTCGCGCTTGTCGTCGTAGAAAGTGTCGAGGTCAGATTTCCAGTGGATACTGTCCCTGTCGCCGTAAGATTCGCGAGCAGGAGATCTCCCGCAAAGACGCCGCTGCCGGCTACAGAGAAGAGACGGAAGGGGGAAGTGGTGCCGATGCCGACGTTGCCGCTCGGATCAATAACAAACGGCGTACTGTCACTCGCCTCGTCATCCACACGAAAGATCGCGCCGAGAAGAGAGTTGCCAGTATAGCTCAAGCCAAACAGCTCGCCGCCTGCGGCCAAGCCGTTAGAAGAAGAATTGAGGCCGAGACCCGTTCCCGTGGTCAAAGCGTTGGCATTAATCTCGAGAGCCTTACCAGATGTTAATGAGGCAACCTCTATCTGCAGTGCTTCGCCACCGACGGTTGAATCTGTAATTCGAACTCCATTGCCGGTATGGGCACCGGTAAAGTTGAAATGCACCGCACCATTGGCATAAGCGCCCGTAGACGCAGATGTCACCGAGAACAGCTTGCCCGTCGTACCTCCCCCAGTCGAAGAGACGGTCAGACCATTTCCGGAAGTAAGACCATCGGCAGTGACAGACAGGGCGGTACCGCTTGTGACCGTATCCTCGTCAAAAAGAACACCAGTGCCGCTCTCGGTGGTACCAAGGAGATGAAGCTGGGAGGTAGGTGCGACGATGCCGATACCCACATTACCCGATGTCTGCTGCACCACAACCTGGCTCGTGCCCACCGTGAAGCCGTTCGTGGTAAAGGTGGAGGTAGCAGAGGTGTTAAGAGAAAAGCCACCATTGCCGGCTGTTATGGCAGTATCGTTGAGATAAATAGAGCCGGTACCGGTGCGCAAGGTGCCCTTCACCCAGAGATTAGAAGCGAAAGTGGAAGTGGAGTTGGCACCAACGCCGTTGACATCTATGAAGCCGGCGAAGGTGGAAGTAGAAACATTAGTAACAACAAGGGCGTTGGCGGTGGTTGTACCCAAAGACGCAAGGATATTGGCGGCAGATATAGAACCGCTCGTAATAGTCAGGCCATTTGCCGAAGCGAGAGAATTGGCTGAAACTCCTCCACTGAAAGAAGAGGTGGCGGTGGTGGTGGCAGTAAAGAACGCGGCCACTGCCTCTCCAACAACCGAAAGTTTTGCATAGGGCGAGGTAGTGCCGATGCCGACGTTGCCGCTGCTATTGAGTATTGTTAATCGCGTTGTATCAAAAGGTGATTCGATAGTGAAATTTCCACCAGAATCCTGGCCCAAATCTATGCCTGTTGAACTATTCTGAAAACGCATCTGCGCCCCGTCAGTCGTTGCACTGGTAAGGGCCGAGAGAAGCCGCGTGCTCGCGGATGATGCGGCGTTGGGTATTACATCGAAGTGACCGGCTGGTCCATCCACAACGAACGTATTGGATGGATTTGTGGTCCCGATTCCAACGCCTCCGCCATAAGGATTCAAAAGCAGTTTGTTCGAAGTTCCATTTGAAGCGACTGTCAAGTTGCCCGAGGTATTCGAAACGGCGCCGGCAAATGTTGACGTAGCAGTACCAAGTACTGAGAGAGTTTCGCCTACCGTCAGCTGTTGGAGGGTGCTCGATGCATACGCCGTAAACCCGTTCGTGAAGAGGGCTGTGGAAGAGGCTTGCAGGGTACCAGTGAAAAGATTTACGTCCCCTGCCCCGTCACCAAAGATACTATCAGCATAGGTAAGCAGGTTGCCACCCGCAAGAAGCGTGGACGAAGCTTGAACTACATCAGAGAAGCGAGCCGCGACTGCGGTGAAGTTCTGGAGAGTTGAGGAGCTCGTTACAAGAAGGTTGGCGAGAGAGGTATTCCCTCCCACGCTAAGGTTGCTAGACACCGCCAGGTTCGTTGTCGTGGCGTTTGTTGTCGTGGCGTTCAGTCCCGTGAAGTTCTGGAGGGTACTGGATCCCGTCACGAGGAGATTGGCGAGGGTTCCGAGACCAGTCGTGGTAAACGTGGTACTAAAGAGATTCGTAAAGGTACCTGTGGTGGAGAAGAAGTTCGTTGTCGTGGCGTTTGTTGAGGTACTGTTCTGTGCGGTGAAGTTCTGGAAGGTGGAGGAACCGGTTGTGAGGAGGTTCGTGAAGGAT
>CAYJBK010000008.1:0-13888 GCA_964368365.1 uncultured Candidatus Saccharibacteria bacterium | reverse complement strand
ATGTCTGTCTTTGTGTCTCGCGCTTTGCCGGATTTGCGCGACGGTCTGAAGCCGGTGCACCTCCGTATTCTCTATGCGATGAATAACGTCGGCTTGAACTCGAGCGCTAAGTTCAAGAAGTCTGCAACTGTGGTGGGTGATGTGCTCGGTAGCTGGCATCCGCACGGCGACACCTCTGTGTACGATGCCATGGTAAAGATGGCGCAGGGATTCTATATGCGGTACCCCTTGGCGATCGGGCAGGGAAATTTTGGTAGCATCGACGGCGACTCAGCCGCTGCCTACAGGTATACCGAGGTAAAGATGAGCAAGATCGCCGACGAGCTGATCCGCGATCTTGATAAAGAGACCGTAGACTTTGTTCCCAACTACGACAACACGAAGAAGGAGCCTGTTGTTTTTCCTTCCGCGGTTCCAAACCTACTTTTGAATGGTACTCTCGGCATTGCTGTGGGCATGGCTACCAAGATCCCCCCACACAATCTGCGTGAGGTGATGGGCGCTGTGGTGCATCTTATCGATGAGCCGAAGGCCACCACCGAGGATCTTTTGAAATTCGTGAAGGGTCCCGACTTCCCAACAGGCGGACTCGCTTTTAATGAAAAAGATATTGCGCATGCCTACGGCACGGGCCGCGGTGGTGTGCTTACTCGCGGAGAGGCAGAGATCACGGAAACCAAGGCGGGCATGTTCCAGATCGTGATCACCTCTATCCCATACCAGGTGAACAAGTCAGAACTTTTGATCAAGATCGCGGATCTCGTGAAGGAGAAGAAGCTTGAGGGTATCAAAGATATCCGCGATGAGTCCACGGATGACATTCGCGTTGTGATCGATCTCAAGCAGGGGATCCATCCGCAGCAGACGCTGAACTTTCTCTATAAGCATTCGGACCTTGAGGTCGTTTTCAACTACAACATGCTTGCCCTTGTGGGCGGCGTGCCGCGTGTACTCTCGCTGAAGTCGGTTCTCGAAGAGTTTATTCTGCACAGGAGAGATGTGGTGAAGCGCCGGGCACAGTTTGATCTTCGTAAGGCAGAGGAGCGCGCACATATTCTTGAAGGTTTGAAGATCGCACTTGATCATATCGACGAAGTGATCAAAGTGATCCGAAAGGCAGAGACGACTGAGGAGGCGCATGCGAATTTGATGAAGCGGTTCAAGCTCTCGGAGCTCCAGGCTACCGCGATCCTTGAAATGCGCCTCCAGCGTCTTGCTGGTCTTGAGCGTCAGAAGGTTGAGGACGAACTTAAGGAGAAGCTTGCGCTCATCAAAGACCTCAAGAAATTCTTAGGAGACCCCAAGCTTATGCTCGCGGCGATCAAGAAAGAATCTGAGGAGATTGCGGAGAAATACGGAGATGATCGCCGCACAAAGATCGTTCGCTCCGGCGCCAAGGAGATCAACGTAGAGGATCTCATTCCAGAAAAGGAGAGTATTTTGGTCCTCACTTCTGGCGGATATGTAAAGCGCACAGACCCAACCGAATATCGCTCACAGAAGCGTGGTGGCGTGGGTGTCATCGATCTCGATACCAAAGAAGAAGATTTCATTACTATATTTCTCACGGCAAATACGCATAACGACGTGCTCTTCTTCAGTGACCGCGGAAAGGCGTATCAGATAAAGATGTTTGAGCTGCCTGAGGGTAAGCGTGCCACACGCGGTAAGTCGATCATGAACTATCTTTCGCTTTCCGCAGGCGAGCGGGTTACCTCTGTGCTCGCGATGCCCAAGAAGGTGAAGGGCAGTGGCCTCTCACTTCTGATGGTCACAAAGAATGGCGTCGCAAAGAAAGTTTCAGCGGAGAGTTTTACTGATGTGCGCCGCAGCGGACTTATCGCTATCACGCTCGATGCCGGTGACGAACTTTTGGCAGCGCGCTTTGTCGAGAAGGGTGGTTCGGTGATCTTGGCGACCGCGGGCGGTCAGTCTATTCGATTTAAAGAATCTGATATCCGGGAAATGGGTCGGACGGCCATGGGTGTGCGTGCCATGAAGCTCGGCAAGAACGATGCGCTTGTGGGAGCAGATATCGTGAATAAGGAGGAGAAAGATGCGCAGTTTCTCATTATGAGTCACAACGGATACGGCAAGAAAACTAAGATCGCAGAGTATAAGATTCAGAAGCGCGGCGGTAGTGGCATCAAGACGGCAAACGTGACCCCAAAGACCGGCAAGGTTATCGTAGGGAAGGTCGTAAGCACAGAGGTAGAACTTGTGGCGATCTCCAAGAACGCGCAGGTGATCCGCACAGACCTCGCGACCATTCCGTCCCTCGGCCGTTCAACGCAAGGCGTGCGCATCATGAAACTCCGCGAAGGGGATTCGATCGCGAGCTTGACGTGTCTCTAGTATCCGGATCTATTTGATAGCCGAGTAGATTTCCTTTTCCCATTCAATATACGCAGTGGGGGAAGGGTGCAGCCCGTCTTTGGCTACGTATGCCGAGTCGCTCCCGAGTTGGACGCTTACTTCATATATATCCGCAAGCGGGAGACCTTTATCTGCTGCCTCTTTTTTAATCACGGCATTAAACTCGGCGAGCTTTTTCTGAATCGTTGCCGGGTCTCCAAAGGATTTTCCCGATGGGGTGAGTGTAAAGTCAGGGATCGTGATCAAGATTATTTTTCCAGGCTTCTGAAGCGCTTTCTCGCTCCGGTCTAGGATCTCGCGGAGATTTCTCTCAAATTCTTCTACGGACACACCCTGCACGAGATCGTTCACGCCAATAAGGATGGTGATGAGACTTGGACGTTCTTTTTCGACGAGCGGCAGTTCATTCTCCAGTGCCTGGCGCGTGGTCCATCCCGTGCGCCCCGGATTCGCGAGAAGTTTGGTGGCTTTTCCTTCTTGCGTCATATGATTCGCAAGCAAATTCGGCCATCGCTCCGATTCGCTCACACCTTCGCCGATAGAATATGAGTTGCCGATAGGAATAAATGTCTGCGGTGTGTGCATGAAGTTTACTTTAAATATAAGAAGCGCGATTGCTGTAAGTGTAAGAACTAAGACGACGGAGCGCATCGTAGCGCCAGTATACACCAGCCCCTCCTCACTTGGGAGCCTGGCTCCCAAGTTCAAGCAAGTCGCTAAATATCCCCTAAGATTGTATCTAATAATGCGTCTTGTCTGCGACGCTGTGCGGTTTCTAAAATTGAATCTCGCGCAAACAGTGCGTACTCCCCATGGTTTTTAAACTGACCTAAAATAATCTCTTTTGCGCAGACCGCATCCTTTGTCTGAGGAGAAATGTATTCAGAGAAACTGGACTTGGGAGCCAGGCTCCCAAGTCCATGAATTTCGTTGTTGAGGTTTACATAGGCGGACAAGTAGACAAGGTAATCGTTTCCGTCGACATGTTTTGATTTGAACTTTCCCTGGAAAAGGGGTCCTTTTCTCTGGTATTTTTTATTAAAATAGTTTGAATACCCTGTGCCGATGCGCTGCATAAACTTCTCGATGCCCCGCTCCGTATTTTGTTTAAGGATAAAATGATAATGATTGGGATTAAGACAGTAGGCGATTATGTCTACGAGCGGAGGAGTTTTCTTTTTGCTTCCAAAAGAAAACTCATGAATACTTCCACTGATCTCTTCTTGATTAAATACCCGAATGCTTTTCAGGAGTCGTTTGTAGTCTTCTTCGTCCAAAAACACGTCGCGTTTGTCTACCCCCTGATTATAGATGTGATAATACTCGTCGTCAGCAAGCACTATTTTTCTCATTCCCATTGCAGGAGTATAGCACTTGGGAGCCAGGCTCCCAAGTGGATGTCCACAGAGGATGTGGCTGGAGGTGGTATACTAAAGCACATGGAATTCTCGAATCCGGAGGATAATGTTCGGCGCCTGCATCTTACGGAGGGGATGCATGTTGCTGATTTTGGCACTGGAACAGGTGCCTACGCGTTTGCGCTGGCCGCGGCCGTTGGTCCATCTGGCCGCGTATACGCCCTGGACGTTCAGAAGGATCTCCTCTCGCGCCTCAAGAAAGAGGCGGAAGCTAAAAAGGTGGGGCAGCTTGAGGTCGTGTGGTGCAACCTCGACACACTGGGGGGTACGAAGCTTGTCGATTCTTCGCTCGACGCGGCTGTGCTCGCCAATGTTCTTTTTCAGTCCGAGCATAAGGAGCATTTCCTTCTTGAACTGGCGAGAGTTTTGAAGCCCGGTGCTCTGATCCTCGTCGTCGACTGGTCCGCCTCCTTCGCGGGCATGGGGCCACATCCAGACCAGGTGGTCTCAGAAGGCACAGCCAAAGAGCTTCTCGGCAAGGTCGGCTTCTTGTATAAGGACGCATTCTTCGCGGGTGCGCACCATTACGGACTGCTCTATATGAAGACATAGCCATGAGTACTTTTCAAATATTTCTTCTTATTATTTTCGGCGCTCTCGGGATTCTCGCGGTCCTTGCCTTCTCGGGATATATACCTCTTCCTGGCCGTCCAGACGCACAGCAGTTTGGCGGAGAGGTGGTACTATGGGGCTCGCTGCCGAGTAGCTCCATGGGTCCTTTTGTTGTGGAGTTTAATGCGACCCACGAGGCTGAATATTCTCTTGTCTACGAAGAAATTCCAGCAGAGTCCCTCGAGAGCACACTGATCTCAGAACTCGCCTCGGGTCGCGGTCCAGACATGATACTTTTTCCACACGATCTCCTTATTGCCCAAGGCGATAAGCTGTACTCCTTGCCGTACGAATCGTTGCCGCTCCGATCCTTTAAGGATACTTACATCGACGAGGGGGAGCTGTATCTGGCCCCCGATGGCATGACCGCGTTGCCGCTCTACGTCGATCCACTCATTATGTATTGGAACAGAGACCTTTTCTCCTCTGCGGGGATTGTGGAGCCGCCTAAAGTGTGGGAGCAGTTTCCGGCTTTACCGGAGAAGCTTACGGTGCGTGATTCGCGCGGCAACATTACCCAGAGTGCGGTAGCTTTGGGAGGTGTTCGAAATACAGAGTGGAGTAAAGATATCCTGAGTACACTCATTATGCAGGTGGGGGACTCGATAGCAGGACTCGACAGTACGGGTAGGATTGTATCCCTCCTGGGTCAGAGCGTCGGCGATGTGCCTTCCAGCGCATCTGCGGCGGTTCGGTTCTATACGGAGTTTGCGAATCCCTCCAAGACTTCATACTCTTGGAACAGTGCACTCTCAAATTCTAAGGCTGCGTTTGAGGCGGGTACGCTCGCGGTTTACTTTGGGCGTGCGAGCGACTATTTCGATATTGTGCGCAAGAATCCCCATCTCAACTTTGATGTAGCCCAGATGCCTCAGCGAGATAAGGCGGTGAGGAAGGTCACTTTCGCCCAGATGTATGGTGTGGGTGTGCTTCGCGCCTCGCAGAATCCTGAGACCGCCTTCAACGCTGCGCTGGATCTGACGAGCCCCGAGAGTAGTGCTGCTGTGTCAAAGACAGTGGGCCTGCCCTCTGCTTCGCGGAGCGTACTCTCGTTGCCCGAAGCTGATCCTGTGCTCGATATCTTCAACCGCTCTGCAATTATAAGCAGAGGATGGTATGACCCAGATCCTAAAGAGACAGATGCCGTCTTTGCTGAGATGATTGAGTCTGTTATCATTAACAAGACGACAGAGAGTGACGCGGTCTTGCGTGCATCGCGACGCATTCGGGCACTCCTCGGCAATTAGTATGAAACTTCTTCCAAGGTTTGGATTTGTGCTTGGTCTCGCCATGCTCCCGATGATAGTGTTTGCGGCCGATGGCGCACCGGAGCCACTTGTGCCGTGTGGTAATGCGGGTCAGCCACTCTGCACGTTCAATGACTTTCTCGTACTCGCAGACAGGATCATAAAGTTCTCGCTTTTTTGGCTGATTATTCCACTCGCCACAATTTCCTTTGCTATTGCCGGCTTTCGCTACTTGATAGCCTTTGGCAACGAGAGCGAGGCGACCAAGGTCCACGGCATGGTTACCTCAACGGTAAAAGGGGTCTTCCTGGCTTTCCTCGCATGGTTTATCGTGAGTACCATATTTAGTTTCTTTGTCCACGACAGCTTTAATCCATTTATACGATCATGATGAGTATTCCAGTGCCAGGGTATTTAAAGAAGGCGGCAGTGTTTACTTTTATTATTGCGTTATTTGTTTTGCCACTCGTTTCGTTCGCTCAGGGCGCGAAAAAGCCCGGAGGTACCGAGCCCCCGGGAGGTGGCCAGCCCACTCTGTGCGACCCGCTCAACTGTGACGGTCCCGGATCTTCCCTCGATATCCGGTCGCTTCCCAAGAAGATTGTAGATGCTTTGATGCAGATTGGAGTTGTGGTTATAGTGCTCGCATTTCTCTACGCGGGCTTTAAGTATGTGACAGCCCTGGGTGACCAGAAAGCGATTGATTCCGCACATCAGATTTTCAAATACACCGTGATTGGAGCGGCGGTTCTCTTGGGTTCCGGTGTTCTCGCGGAAGTAATACAAGGCACAATAAACGCAATTACAAAACCATCATGATGAAAAAACGCATACAAGTAGGCTTTTATTCGCTGCTGCTTGCGGCTACTCCGCTCTGGGTTTTTGCCCAAGGCGCGGGGTCGGGGTGCGGTGCGCCCGTAAGAAGCTTGTCGGCGCTTGTTAACTTTCTACTCTGTACCTTTCAGTCCGTGGTGCCCCTTCTCTTTGTTGCCGCACTCATATACTTTCTCTACGGCGCGATTACGTTCATCCGAGCTGACGACAAGACTCGTGACGAGGCGCGAAATAAGATCGTCTACGGTCTCGTTGGTCTTTTTGTAATGCTCTCTGTTTGGGGCCTCGTTGGAGTACTCACCAATACGTTCCAGCTAGATCCTTCGACAGATGTTGTGCTCCCTGCGTACCCAAAGCTTCGGTAGTTGGTGGATAACTCGTAGACAGGTAGTGTGCTAGGGGGTAGAATAAGGTCACTATAAAAAAATAAGTTTTTAATATAAAAAGCTACGATCATGAAAAAGGTTCTCAGAACAGTTCGTGCGTCGATTGTGGGAGCAGCTGCTCTCGCACTCCCGCTCGCAGCGTTTGCACAAGGTACTTCTCAGAATACAACAGTCACAACGATTGTTCTTACGATTAAGAATTTGATGGATCTGGGTATCCCGATTCTTCTTGTCCTCGCTCTCCTATACTTCTTCTATGGCTTGGCAGAATACATATTTAAGGCAAAGGATACGGAGGCTCGCACAGAGGGACGCGAGCGCATGATCCAGGGTATTATCGCACTTTTTGTGATGGTGTCCGTGTGGGGTCTTGTTCGTGTAATTGGAAACACGTTCGGGGTTGGACAGGATAGCATTGGAAATGTTGAATCGATCATACCGAAAGCTATCCAACAGCAGAACCCTCGTCTTATACCAGGCAACAACCCTCGTGGGAGTGGTGCATTTGGGAACTAGTTTTTCTGGATGAACGGGATCTTGTCACTGCTTGCAACGGAGGCGTACGCGGCAGGAGAGTCAACTCTGCCTCTCCTCGACAGGATTAAGGTGAATGTGGTGAATCCCATCATCGGACTTCTCTTTGGGGTCGCGTTCCTCTACTTTCTCTGGGGAGTGATTCAGTTTATTCAAGCAGACGACAAGACTCGAGATGTTGGGAAGCAGCATATCATCTACGGTCTTATAGGACTCTTCATTATGGTATCTGCTTTCGGTCTCACCAACTTCATCATCGAGTCGATAAAGTCATTGCAGTAGGGAGAGAAAATATCGTATAAAAATTCGAGAGCCCCGTCACGTGTCGTGAGACGACGTGCGGGGCTCTGCCTTTTCACCGATTAGCCGCGTATGATCACGCGCCCGGAGGGGGTGCCGTGATCATGACGTACCGATCGATGAAGGTGTCTTCTTCTATTGTCTCACCACCTTTGTCTAGCGGTCTCTTGTTGACCGTGTATCCTTCGAGGTGCCGTGAACCAGCAACTCGTGTGAGGTATACCGTACCTCGACCCTCGGCATTCTCCCACTCGACGAGATAGTAGCCATCCAGCTCCTTGCGGAACTTGATGACACTCTGCTCGCCTCGTGGTACCTGCCCTGCGAGAACCTTCTTTTCCGGGTTCCAGGTCGACTGGAACGTCACGGGCCCGACCTCGGGGTCGTCGTAGGAGAGCGAGAGCCTACCCGTGCCGCGATCTTCGACGAAGTCTGTGATCGTTGCCGTGGGGCGAGCCTGCTCCGGGTCCTTCCCGTACTTTTTCGAGTACATGTAGAAGTACTTAATCTTCCAGCCCGACGTCGCGCGTACCGTAGCCCCACTGCTCGAAGAGAAGAGGGAGAACAGGGAGTACGCGAACCCGAGCGCGAACACAAGCGCCACAATTACGAGCACGAGACACCCAGGGGCGCGTCTCGTGTGTACTGGTGGCACCACTGGAGCACTAGGGGGTGTTGCCGGGGTTGCCACTGCTGCCTCCTCCGCTATTCGGGTTTTTCTTTTTTCCGCCGGAACCGGGCCCACGAGTGCCCGGGGCGCCTACGACGTTAATGCTTGTCAGCCCGTCCGGCAGCCCCTTGATGTCGAGGCTGTAGTCGGTAGGGTAATCGTCGTACTTCCACACCAGCTTGCCGCGCTCAGCCATGACAGCTCTGAGTGCGTCGGCGTGGGAGAGCTTCTTGTTTTTCGTACGAAGCTCTTGAACCATTTTTGTAACGTGCGCGATCTCGATTTCCTCGGCTTCCTTCTCTGCCCTCTCCTGGGCAACCTTGGCCTTGGCGTCGACGACGGACTTGGGCGGATCGACTTGCGTGATCTGCACGAGTTCGACACGTACGCCGTGAGCAGCTGCGACCGCGGCCATTGCTGCCTTGATTCTCTCCGCCGTCTGGTTGGCAACAGTATTGATCTGATTGCAGAACACATCTGACGCTACGCCTGACGCATCCTGCTTGATCTCTTCTTGTGCCAGGTTTTTCAGCACTTCGTGGATCGGCTTCGTGCTGTGAGTCAGCACATGGGCGATGTCCTCGATGAACCAGGTTATGGACCCGAACACCTGGTGGACGATTCCATCATTGGTGTAGATCTTAAACCCGACTGCGGCTGTCTTCTCGTCCACGAATCCGAACCGTGAGACCCGTTCCCGGATCTCAATCGTTTCGAATCCGCCGAACGGAGGCGGCAGTGTCCAGTAGACACCCTTTCCTCTCTTGAGCACCTGGGCAGCAGGAGGTGGTGGTGGGCTTGGGTCCATGACCCAGGCGAACAAGAACACCAGGGCTCCTTCGATGCCCGTTTCGATGGTTGTGATGCCCCAGAGTCCGAAGTACGCAATCGAGATGATAGCGACGCCGGCAAAGAGGAACCACGGATGAGAGGTCGGGAAGATCATGCACAGGATGAACTCCAGGAGGAGCAGTGTGAGGTTGATCACATAGCCAGCGTAGAATCCGCTCCTTAGGGAAAGGAAGCGGCCAACGCCGGCGGACCAGGGGTCGGTCGTTCCCGGTCGCTTCCACATCAAGACAATGAGTCCGATGTTGAACGCGAGAAAGGCGAGACCGACCCAGGCGAAAGTAGACATTGCAGATCTCCTTTGTCTTGCCGAAGCAAGACGGGTAGGGGAACAGTGAACGGGAAACGTGAGTACGCCCGACGACATGTCGAGCGCATAATTTCTATACTTAAGGTGGTGTTAAAGGTCTCACCAAAGGCTACAATTCTGCCTTTTCGTATCCTCTGCTATTATATATCAAAACACCGTATTTGTCAAGTCCCAGGATGAGCAAATAAGGCTCGTAAAATAAGGGTATTTTGTGAATTTGTCAGTTCTTTATGGGCAGGAGAGGATTTGAACCTCCACGCCTTTCGGCATGGGCTTCTAAGGCCCACGCGGCTACCAGTTACGCCACCTGCCCAAGTGGTAGTTATAATACCACGTTTCCTTGCCTAATCTTGTCCGCCCGGAGGGAATTGAACCCCCGACCATCTCGTTAAGAGCGAGCTGCTCTACCAACTGAGCTACGGGCGGATATACTTATGCGTATTGTAACTTCTCGAGCCAACTCTCCACTCGGGCCTTTTTGTTGGTTGTGTCTTCGAGAAACTGGGCGATTGAACCAAATATGGTGTAGAGAAGATAGGTGCTTCCTTTTCCACGTGCGCTAACTTTCACGGTTCCTTTGTAGAGCAAGTTTTTTCTGTACCCTGACCCCTCTGGCTTTATAAAGCTTTTTTGGAAATTGAGCAAGGGTATTGCGGTAATGCCGGACCAGTACTCCTTAATTTCTCGCTCGTTTTGACCGGAATGCATATGTAGGTGAATACTGAAAGAAGTGGTCGGTAATCCAAAAAATTTCTTAAACCAATTAGTAATAAACTTGATCATATCTGCATCGGAGTTTGCAAGCGCCGCAACGCTGGTTTTGCTTCCCTCTGCCCAATAGAGCATGAGGCCGGCAACAAATTCCGGGTCGTTTTTGAAGAGTTTATATTTTTCCTGACCTGCTTGAAACGCATCGCACTGCTTGCCCCAGAACATTGTTTGAATGGCTCGAATACCATTCATGTAGTTACCTTTCTTTTTTGATGCGAGGCGCGATCTCTGATCTTCGGTAAGGCTAATATTTTTGCACCATAGACTTATCGTAGATTTTGCTACCGGGACCTCGCGCATGATTTCCGAGAAACTTTTTCCTTCAGCACGGAGCGCACGGGCCTTCTCTTTTAAAGACCAGTGCCTGTGAGAAATACTTATTGAACTAGTGGCCATATATAATGAAGTATATCATAGCTAGTTCTAATAAGACTGTGGATATCTAACGTATCTGCGTGATAAAAGTGATACTCGATTCCCTCCGGGCGGACAGGTAGTTATCCCCGTCGATTCATAGGTCGGGGTCACCTGACGGTGGTATCATTACCCTATGAATGATGCCAAACGAAAGCTTCTCGCCCTCAGCTTTCTTCTGGGCCTACTCTTTGCACCCGTGGGCCTTGCCCGGTATGTGGAGACCACGTCAGAATACTCGCTCGCCTTTGTTTCTTTCGCGCGCAATTTGAGATACGGGCTGGAAAACAGCACCGACGTTACGAAACTGCAAAGATATCTCACTGATGAAAAGCTCTACAGCGGACCCATTACCGGTAACTACTTTTCACGTACCACGAAAGCGGTAAAAAGTCTTCAGCGGTTTTTTGGTATCGCTGAGACCGGGGAGTTTGACACCCGAACTCGTGAGCGGACAAATGAATTTAACGAAGCGCGGGAAACGGCAGAGGGCGAGGCGTCTTCTTCTGCAGACGGAGACGAGCCTGCCCTCGTTTCTTTTCTGGATTTCCAGCAGCCAGTTGTGACGGCTGCGGAGTCTGGTCAAGCATTTTCCATAGTCGACGACATTATTACGATTGACGCGGAGCGCAGTATTACCGCACCGTCAACGTGGAATGCACACCTGCCAAAGATGGTTGTGGGTCCTGTGTGGTCGTACGCGGTTTTTTCTCGTTTTCAGGCCGATGTAAACAACCGCGTCGCATGGGTGTATAAAAAACGCACGGGAGAATCTTCCTGGGTTTTCACCGGACGATTTTTTAACTACCTGCATCAGCTTCCGGGGATCGTGATGGATACGCGAGGGGATGTACACATTGTTTTTGATTGTATGCCGCAGAATCATGAGTGTTCGGGGGGTGGCGTCACGGCGCAAGATAATACCCGGTACTACCACCTGGTATTCAACGGACGGAATTCGGATGGATCCGTTGACTTCGTACACTCATTCCTCAACAGCAATGAGTGGGTTCAAGAGTCGTATGGGTATATGAACATTGCCGTAAATCCTGCATCAGGCACTGTGCTTGGGTCCCTGGCTACCAATGCCGATTTTAATAATCATGTATTCTCGCTTGGTGTCTCGGCGCCCCGGTTTGATTTCGTTCCCAAGCTTGATACAACATCCAAGCTTGCGTATTTGCAGTTTGCTATTTCTCCGAACGGCACCACCTACGTGGCGGTGAACGAGCTCCGGCGCGACTGGAAAAGTTCTGCGGAATATACAGGCATTGCGGTCTACCGATATTCCGGTGGTGCATTTCAGAAAGTTTTTTCGGATACGGTTCCGGCTGCAGACGGAGTAAGCTCCTTTATTTTCGGATCGGATATGTCGTTTAACCAGCAGGGGAGACTTTACGCCCTCTATCATAAGAGCCCGAGTGTCGGTAACGACTGCAACTATCTTATGAAGGAGGGGCTCGACGGAATTTTTACGAGCACCCGTCTTTCGCTGGGCTGCTTGGGGAGCTATCCGCAGCTTCAGATAGACAGCGACAACGTTCTCCGAGTCCTGGGAGCTCATAAGAAAAAGCTGGTTATCTTTTCCAGTGACGATGATGGCATTACGTGGGACAAGCGGTCGCTCGCACTGTCTCGTCTCGTGACTGATACCACACAGCTCGCATATCCGACGCTTATAAAACCGTGGTCCTCGCCCCTCGGATACACGCCAGACGTTCTCCGCGGATACTATGCGGGCCTGGATGACTCCAACGCTTCGTGGTATGCGGGCTCCTTCTGTATTCCGTTACGAGACAGCGGCACGTGCTCGAGTGCATCAGGAAGGAGCAGTATTCAACAGAGTACAACGACATCGGCAGCAACACCTGTGGTGCCCCCAGCAACGACTGTGCCTACTACTGGGTCAGTGAGTGCTCCGGCCTCTACTCTCGCCCCGGCTACTCCTTCTACCTTTACGAGTACGTCTGGCGTCATAACGCTTTCTGCGAGTCCTTCTACTATTTCTTCCGGAGAGTTCTCAACGCTTTCGCTCAGCGCGCCGGGTGTTGCATTCTGTACGATTGCGGGCGGTGCGTATGGCGCGGGTCAGCAAACCCAGGTTCCCACGTGGTCAGGATGGACCGGTATCCTCACGCAGGATACGTCGTTTACTGCCCGATGTACGGGAAGTGGTGGAGAGAGCTACGCTGCGTCTCTTAAGATTACCGTTACTCCTCTGCTTCAGGGGGTCACGACGGTTTCTCTCCCGTCTCTCTCGCTTTCCGCAGCTTCAACTGTTGCGGTGTCCTGGTCGACACCTATCGAGACCACACCCAAGGACTGGGTGGCTTTTGTACCGCAGGGTGAGGACTGGACTCAGGGATATGGTTGGGGATATACCGGTGGTGCGAAGAGCGGATCACGAGAGCTTCCGGTTCCCGCAATTCCCGGTACGTACGATCTTGTGTATTACAGAAACGACACCCAGAACGAAGCGGGACGACTTGCGTCAGTTCACGTTGCCCCATTTTCCGGTAGTGTGGCGTTGTCTCCTGGGCGTACTTTTCTCTCTAGCCAGACACAGGAGGCTATAAACCTTATGTGGTGGGCACAGGATGGTGTAGTGAAAGACGGGGATTGGATTGCGCTCGTACCCAAAGGACAGGCGTGGTCGGAACCATATCCATGGTTTTTCGTAAACGGACGCCAGCACGGCATAGTCCAGGTTTCCATTTCTTCGACTCGTGGTCAGCAGTTTGAGCTGGTGTACTGCCACCGGGGACCAGAGGAAGTTGGCAGAAGCCAGGCTGTACTTACTGCTCAGTAGCCGCCGAGCTCCTTCATTCTTTTATCAGAATATCTGAACTGTGTATCTTCGCTTGCCACAACGTAGAAGTGCGGATAAATGGGGTCAAGGAGATGGTCAAGAATGCTGTTTTCAAAACGAAAGCCTCGGGCCGTTTTAACTTCCCAGCCCGCTCTTTCCGTGGTTTTTACTAATGTATCTTTCGTAAAGAAGTTTATATGTTCAAGCGAAAGGCTGCCTCGAAACTTCTGTATATGGAGAAGCGAGACAATCTTGGGGATGCAGGGAACGCCGAGTAACACAATTCCATTCGGCTTAAGGTAGCGTTTGATTTTTATTAGTAATGGATGGGGGGAGTACAGATGCTCAAGGAGGTTGT